>NZ_JBFAOJ010000010.1:0-147247 GCF_040675205.1 Streptosporangium sp. NPDC049644
CCTTGGCTCCCGGCCGGGAGCCATGGCGACGTGCGGAAGCCAAGGCGACGACCGGAAGTGGTCAGTACCCAGTGTGATCACACGATTACTCGTTATGGTGGGCGCTGCACTGTTCCGGCCCGCCAAGGAGATCATGGATGCGCATCCTGGGAGTTCTCGCCGTCGCCCTGCTCTGCGCCGGCTGTGGTGAGCGGGCCGCCGACACCCATCCCGCGGGGCACGGCCCGGCGGTCGCCTCAAGCGCCGCGGGGATCCGCCTTACCGGAGGCGGGGTGTTCTCCGCCCCCGAACCTCGTGCCTCCGTCATCGCCTACGACACCACGCTGGTGCCGCCGGGAGCCACGGCCCGGGTCACCGCGGAGTCGGGGGCGGTGCTCGCCACCTCCACGATCACCGTCACCGGCATGCTTCCTGGACGCACCTACGGGGCGCACCTGCACGTCAACCCGTGTGGTCTCAAGCCCGAGGACGCCGGGCCGCACTACCGGCACGCCCACGCCCACGCCAGTGCCCAGAACGAGGTCTGGCTCGACTTCACCACCGACGCCCGGGGGGAGGCCACCGCCACCACCACCCGGGACTGGGCGTTCGTCGCGGGCCGGTTGCCCAGATCGTTGGTGATCCACGCCGAGCCGACCCGCACCGCCGGCGCCGAGGCCGGCACCGCCGGCCCCCGCGTCGCCTGCATCACCCTCATGCCGTCTTAGGGGGTGTTCCGTGGCACCTCGCTACGGCGAAGACCCACGGAACACCCCCCGGGCATCCGGCGTCCCGGCGACCCGCGGTCAGGCGTGGCCCGCGGGGATGGTGCCGAGGCGGCCCGCCTGGTAGTCCTCGAACGCCTTGGCGAGCTCCGCCTGGGTGTTCATCACGAACGGCCCGTAGTGCGCGACCGGCTCGCCGATCGGGCGCCCGCCGAGCACGATGACCTCCATGTTGGGACTCCGGCTCTCCTGGTTGCCGGCCGCCGACAGCGTGATGGTCTCGCCGTCGGTGCCCAGCCCCGGAAGGCCGCCGAAGCCGTCGAAGACGGCCAGCTGGCCCGACTCGATCGGCTGCCGGTCGCCGCCCGCGGTGCCGTGACCCGACAGGACGTACGCGAGCGCGTTGAAATCCTTGCGCCAGGGGAGCGTCAGCCGGGAGCCGGGGCTCAGCGAGGCGTGCAGCAGGGTGATCGGCGTCCTGGTGGAGCCGGGGCCGGTGAACTCGCCGACCTCGCCCGCGATCAGGCGGACCAGCGCCCCGCCGTCGTGGCTGCTGAGCAGGACGACGTTGGTCCTGCCGATGTCCTGGTACTTCGGCGCGACCATCTTCTCCCTGCCGGGGAGGTTGACCCAGAGCTGGATTCCGTGGAACAGGCCGCCCTTGGCGACCAGCCACTCCGGGGGAGCCTCCTTGTGCAGGATTCCGCCGCCGGCCGTCATCCACTGGGTGTCGCCGTCGGAGATCGTGCCGCCGCCGCCATGCGAGTCGGCGTGCTCCATCACGCCGTCGATCATGTAGGTGACGGTCTCGAAGCCCCGGTGCGGGTGCCAGGGGGTGCCCTTGGGCTCGCCCGGCGCGTAGTCGACCTCGCCCATCTGGTCCATCATGATGAACGGGTCGAGATACTGGGGCTTGATCGTCGCGAGTGCCTTGCGGACCGGGAAGCCCTCTCCCTCGAATCCGCTCGGGGCTGTGGTGATCGCCAGCACCTGGCGCTCGTGGACCGCGTTCAGCGGCTGCGGCAGGCGGGGCAGGGTCAACGGGTTCTCTACGGTCACGGCCGGCATTGTGGATTCCTTCCTGCGATGTTCGCAGGCGACAACTCAGTTGATGTTTCAACTATTCCATGGCGGACGAGATCGGGGCGACGAGCCGGTCGCGGGTCAGCCGAAGACCGCGGGCGGGGGCACCGGGGTGACCACGGCGTCGCCGTCGTGCAGCGGGCGGGCTCCGGCGATGAACCTGACGATGTCCTCGCCGTACACGCAGCGGGCCTGGGTGAGGCCGCCCGCGGCCCTGCGGGTCAGCTCGGAGACGGGGAGCGGCAGCCGGGAGGCGGCGACGATGAGGTTGCCGAAGCGGCGGCCCCGCAGGATGCCCGGCTCGGCGAGCAGTGCCACCTGGGGGAAGGTTTCGCGGACGGTGGCGAGCACCCGGCGGGTGAAGGCCAGCCCCTTGCCGTCGGCGACGTTGATCAGTACGGTGCCGGTGGCGCGCAGGACGCGGGCGACGTCCCCCATGTACTCGGAGGTGGCCAGCTCGATCGGCATCGTGGCACCGCTGAAGGCGTCCAGCACGAGCAGGTCGGCCGAGTCGTCCCCGAGCCCGGCGGTGGCGGTGCGGCCGTCGAGGACCCTGACCTTGAGCCGGGGCACCGACTTCAGCCGGAGCTGGTCCCTGACGAGCTGGACGAGCCCCTCGTCGGGCTCGGCGACGATCTGCCGGGACCCGGGACGGGTCGCCGCGACGTAGCGGGGCAGGGTGCAGGCGCAACCGCCCACGTGCACCGCGTCCAGCGGACCCTCGGCGAGCAGGTCGACGACGTCGGCCATCAGCTGGACGTACTCGAAGTCGAGGTAGGTGGCGTCGTCGAGGTCGACGTACGACTGCGGCACGCCGTCCTTGGAGACCACCCAGCCGGAGGGTCGGTCGAGGTCCTGCAGGAGGTCCACCTCGCCGAAGGTCACCGGATACCGTCCCGGCATCGGCTCCCGTGCTTCCCGCCTGCCCATCAGCTGGATCCTCTTTTCCGCGACGTGAACCCGGAGGGAAACCCTATGCCCCGTTCCCGCTGCGGCGGGTCCCGGCCGGAGGAGACGCCGGTCCCCGATCGCGGTGTGTAGGGAGAATCACAACCTACGATGGCGTAACTTACGATACCGTAGGTTTATGGCCACGACCGTCGCAGAAACGCTCGCCGAGTCCGTCAAGCCCCGCCTCCGCGGCTGGTTGCACGCCGGGGCGCTCCCCGTGGCGCTCGTCGCGGGATTCGTCCTGGTGGCTCTGGGGCCCACTCCGCAGGCGAGGATCGCCGCCGCGGTCTACGCGATCACCTCCGGCCTGCTCTTCGGAATCTCGGCCACCTACCACCGGGGGGTGCTCTCCCCGCGCACGGAGGAGGTGCTCCACCGGCTCGACCACGCCAACATCTACCTGATCATCGCGGGCACCTACACCCCGTTCGCGTTGCTCGCCCTGGACGCTCCGGCCGACGCGGTGGTGCTCGGCGTGATCTGGACGGGCGCGGTCGCCGGGGTGCTCTTCCGGGTGCTGTGGGTCAACGCCCCCCGCTGGCTCTCGACCGCCCTCTACATCGCCCTCGGCTGGACCGCCGTCTTCGTGCTGCCGCAGCTCGTGCGGGGCGCGGGCGTGGTCGCGGTGGCCCTGGTCTTCCTCGGCGGGGTGCTCTACACGGCGGGCGGCGTCGTCTATGCCATGAGGCGGCCGGATCCCTCCCCCCGGTGGTTCGGCTTCCACGAGGTCTTCCACGCCTTCACCGTCGCCGCCTACCTGGTGCAGTACGTGGCGGTCTCCCTGGTGGTCTACGCGGCGGCGTAACCTGCCGTGCATGACGCGAATCCAGGATCTGGGCACCGAGAAGTACGTGTCCGTGACCACCTTCAAGAAGAGCGGCGCCGCGGTGCCGACGCCGGTGTGGGCCGTCCCCGACGGTGACTCCCTGCTGGTCTGGACCGCCGGCTCCTCCGGCAAGGCCAAGAGGATCCGTAACAATCCGGAGGTCGTCGTGGCGGCGTGCGACGCGCGGGGCAACACGCGGGGGGAGGGGGTCAGAGGCGTCGCGCGGGAGTTGCCGGCCGAGGAGAGCGAGCGGGTCCGGGGACTGATCGTCGCGAAGTACGGGCTCCTCGCCCGGCTGCTCATGATCGGTAGCAGGTTCCGCCGGGGCGCCGCCGGCACCGTTGGGATCCGCATCTCTCCGCCGAACTGACCCGGCCCGACCCGCGGCAGGTTGATTTGACCGATCTGTGGTCTCGGAAGGAGCGGTCCCCGGGAAGGGAGACGGTCATCGAGAAGGGCTCGGGCCGCACGGTCCCGGGCTCCGGACGTTCATGTCCAGGGGGCCGGTAAACCGAAAAATCTTCACAAGAACCGTCTTCGACGCGTAATCTCTCCGTGTAGATGTGTAAATGACGGGGGATCATCTCTTCGGATCACCGTGGAGGGGACATGGACGTGCACGCCCGTCTCGCTCGTCATCTGCTCGTCGATGGCTACCGGCTGGTGCTGGACCTCGAACGGAGCCGAGGTTCCCGGCTCGTCGACGCCCGCACCGGCCGAAGCTACCTGGACTTCTACAGCTTCTTCGCCTCGGCCCCGCTCGGGGTGAACCCGTTCGACGACGACCCCGAGTTCCTGGCGCTACTGGGCCGCGTCGCCGCGAACAAGCCCGCCAACCCCGACCTCTACACCTCCCACCTCGCCGACTTCGCCGACACGTTCGCCAGGGTGCTCGGTGATCCCGAGCTGCCGCACCTGTTCTTCGTGGAGGGCGGAGCCCTCGCCGTGGAGAACGCGCTGAAGTGCGCCTTCGACTGGAAGAGCCGCCTCAACGCCTCGCGGGGGCACTCGCCCGAGCTGGGTGGCAAGGTGCTCCACCTCACCCGCGCCTTCCACGGGCGCAGCGGCTACACGCTCTCGCTGACCAACACCGACCCGATCAAGACCGACCGGTTCCCGAAGTTCGACTGGCCCAGGATCGAGGTGCCCGCGATCCACCTCGGCGACGTCGAGGCGGCCGAGGAGAGATCCCTGGCCGCGGCGCGGGCCGCCTTCGAGCGCCATCCCCACGACATCGCCTGCTTCATCGCCGAGCCCATCCAGGGGGAGGGCGGCGACAACCACATGCGGGCGGAGTTCCTGCTCGCGATGGAACGGCTCTGCCACGAGCATGACGCCCTCCTCGTCATGGACGAGGTGCAGACCGGTGCCGGGACCACGGGCACCCCCTGGGCCTACCAGCAGTTCGGCCTGAGTCCCGATGTGGTGGCCTTCGCCAAGAAGGTCCAGGTGGGCGGGATCATGGCGGGCCGCAGGGTCGACGAGGTGCCGGACAACGTGTTCCAGATCAGCGGCAGGATCAACTCGACCTGGGGCGGAGGGCTGGTCGACATGGTCCGCTCCCGCCGGATACTGGAGATCGTGGAGCGCGACGGCCTGATCCCGCGCGCGGGCAGGCTCGGCGCCGAGCTGCTCAAGGCGCTGCTGGAGATCCAGGCCGGCTTCCCCGGCCTGGTGGAGAACGCCAGGGGACGCGGCCTGATGTGCGCGTTCGACCTGCCGGACGCCGCGCGGCGCGACCTGCTGGTGGCCAGGCTCAGGGAGGACGAGGGCGTGCTGGTCCTGCCCTGCGGCGAGCGCTCGGTACGGTTGCGCCCGGCGCTCTCGATCGCCTCCGAGGAGCTGGAGGAGGGCACGTCCGCCATCGCCCGCGCCCTGGAGGTCTCCCGCCGCCCGAGCCGCCCCGCCCGGTCAGGCCCGGCGGCCCCGAAGCGGTCCGGAGACGTCGTGTCGCCGTTCAGTGGTGCCGAGGGTCCTCGCGCGCGCCCCGTTCCAGCCACAGATCGATCGCGGTGACCCGCGAGTCGACCCCCAGCTTGGCGTATATCCGGTTCACATGGTTCTTCACGGTCTTCTCGCTCAGAAACAGGTGCCGGGCGATCTGCCCGTTGGAGCGGCCCGTCGCGATCAGTTCCATGACCTCGGTCTCGCGCCTGCTCAAGCCCGTCACGGCTGTGGGTTCCGCGTCGAACGTGGCATCGTCGACTCTCATCCGGCCTCCGTGGTTGCAACACGGTCAGGTCGCCGAAACCCCCCGATCCTACGGCGTAGCGATAGCTGCGAGCATAACCCGCAATATCCACTTTTGGTGGGTAAAGGGAGTGGAAATGCAGAACGACCGGTCCCGAGGGACCGGCCGTTCTCATGGGGTGAGCGAGGGGACTTGAACCCCCGGCATCTAGGACCACAACCTAGCGCTCTGCCAACTGAGCTACGCCCACCATCGCCGCCGTGGCAGCACATGAAAAGTGTAGCGGTCTTTGGGAGTCGTTTCGTACCGGGTTTCCCGCGAGCCGGTCAGGGTTTTCGCGCGGACACGGTCTCGGCCAGTTCCCTGGCGGTGGCGGAGTCGGGTCCAGGCTGGGGCACGAAGACCGCCGCGCGGTAGTAGCGCAGCTCCCGGATGCTCTCGACGATGTCGGCCAGCGCGCGGTGGCCGCCCTGCTTCTCGGGCGAGGCGAAGTAGACCCGCGGGTACCAGCGCCGGGCCAGCTCCTTCACCGAGGAGACATCGATCATCCGATAGTGCAGGAAGGCGTCCACGGCGGTCATGTCCCGGGAGAGGAACGACCGGTCGGTGGAGATGGAGTTGCCGCACAGCGGAGCCTTCTTCGGCTCCTTGATGTGCCCCTTGATGTATTCGAGCACCATGGACTCGGCCTCGGCGAGTGTGACGCCCCCGCTCAGCGCGTCCAGCAGGCCGGAGGCGGTGTGCATCTCGCGCACCACCTCCGACATCTGCTCGATGGACTCGGGCGGGGGTTTGATGACCACGTCCACACCTTCGTCAAGCTGGTTCAGCTCGCCGTCGGTGACCACGCAGGCCACCTCGACGAGCGCGTCACGGCCAAGGTCGAGCCCGGTCATCTCACAGTCGATCCAGACCAGCAGGTCACTCATAGCCTTCAGGGTAGTACTCCGTTACGAGAGCTTGAATGACTTGATCACCTTGTCCACCGTCGAGGTGCCGAGATTGTCGGGCACGCTGATGTAGGCCAGCGCCGCTCGGCTGCCCTCACCCCGGTCGACGATCAGGAACGCGGCCCGCTCCCGCTTCCACTTCCAGCCGTTGGCCTCGGACTGCTCGGAGAAGTCCAGGTCGAAGACGAACAGCCAGGCGTCCTTGCCGCTCACCTTGACCGCCTTGTCCTCGACGATCTTCCGGCGGTGCGGGGGGCTGTAGAAGTTGGGCTCGACGACCAGCAGCAACGTCGCGGCGACCGAGCGCATGCTCTCGACACCCTGATAGCCGTACTGGTCGGGAAGCTCGCCGGTCAGCACGTTGCCGACCCAGTTGCCGCCCTTGCCGTCGAAGTTCTCGTGGGCGGTGGCGACGGCCGCGCTGGTCCAGGTGAACCCGAGCCCGCCGCCGGGGCTGGGAGGCACCTGCCACGGCCCTTCGGGGATCTGGTAGGACAGGCCGGTCACGGGGTCGGTGATGCGCCCGTCCACCGGCTGGGGCGGCGGGCTCTGCGAGGGCGTCGGCTCGGGGGTCGGCTCCCGGCTGGGTTCCCGGCTCGCCGAGGGAGGCGGCGTACGGGGCGTGACGGGCTCGCCGGCCTCGTTCCTGCTGTCGGGGTTGATCAGATACATCGTGGCGACCACGATCACGACGATCAGGACCAGCACGCCGCCGCCGCCGAGGATCCACGGGAGCGGACCGCTCTTGCGCGGCGGCGGCCCGGACGGGTGGACACCGTACGGCGGGAGGGGCATCTGCGCCGTGTTGCCGTTCGGCTGCCCTGTGCCCGCCGGTCCCTGCCGCACGGTCTGCTGGTTCCACTGGCCGCTCGGGCCCGTCGCCGCGGGCTCTCCCTGCGAGGCGGGCGGCGCCTGCCAGGCGCCCTGCTCCGCGGCGGGAGGCTGGGAGGGGAAGGGGCCGGTCTGCGCTCCCTGAGGCGTGTCCTGCCCTGGGACATCCGCCTGATGGGTGGCATCGGTCCACTGGTGGCCGTCCCACCAGCGCAACAGCGGTGAGCCGTAGGGATCGGGGTACCAGCCGGAGGGGGTCTGCGTGGTCATGGCCGTCAGAGTAGTAAGAACGGCTTTGTACCGCATTGTGGACCTTGTGGATCACTCATGAACATTTGTAGGTGAAAGTGGCCCTGTCCTGGATCTTCTTACCCTCGGGGGCCGGCGAGAGCAGCGACAGGACGACGGTTCCCTTGAAACT
This sequence comes from Streptosporangium sp. NPDC049644, assembly GCF_040675205.1. Taxonomy (NCBI): domain Bacteria; kingdom Bacillati; phylum Actinomycetota; class Actinomycetes; order Streptosporangiales; family Streptosporangiaceae; genus Streptosporangium; species Streptosporangium sp. NPDC049644. The sequence continues at coordinate 7,958 of NZ_JBFAOJ010000010.1, forward strand.
TCCCTCGCCCTTGACCGTCCAGTCCAGGCTCACCTCGTGCGAGGCCGCTCCGGACGAGATCTGGTCGGTCTGCACGATCGGCTCCTTGCGGTCGCTCCGCTTCCACTGGTAGCGGACCTCCCCGCCCGCGCCGTTGGTGTACAGGACGCCGGTGATCCTCACCGTCGTGTCGCAGCCCTGGGTCTTCCTGGGGGCGCTGACGTCCACCTTCGTCACCTCGAGCGGCGCCCACGAGCCGCGGAACAGCCAGAGCGCCAGCGCGCCCACCACCATCAGCGCGAGGATCGCCGAGGAGAGGATCGTACGACCGCGACGCCGCCGGGCATGGGGGGCCGCAGCCGTCCTGAGCCTGTCGGAGGGCGGCTCGGTCTGCTGCTGGTCCCGGCCGGCCCGCCAGATCTGGGCGGCCGTGGTCTCGGCGGGCACCCCGGGGCCGAACCGCAGGACCACGTCCTCGGGCCGGTGCCCGTCGGCCTCCCGGGTCTCCCGGGTTCGCTGCTCGCCGGTTCTCGGAACGCGGAGCAGTGTGACGATCTCCCCCTCGTCGGGGGCGGCCGGCACGGGCGGCGGGGGTCCTTCCCGGCCGGGCGCCTCATGTGCCGGCCGTCGGTGCAGGGTCTCCGCGAGTCTGGCGCGGGTGGTGAACCCGGAGGGCAGCAGGTCACGCCCGGCGAGCAGGGCGTCGCGCGCGGCGGCGAGCCCCCGGATGGAGGCCGTCGCCGCCGCCTGTTCCAGCAGCCCCGCGGCTTCCCGGTCGGCCGAGGCCCAGGTGGCGGCCAGTCCCCGGGCGAGTGACGCCCAGGCGGCCACGTCCCGCTCCGGCGCGGGCGGGCGGCCGAGCAGCGCGTCGAGCAGCCCCCGCTCGGCGAGCAGCGCCGACCCGTCCGGGGCGATCACCACGGTGCCCGGGTGGAGCTCACCGTGGACGAGCCCGGAGGAGTGGAGGGCCAGCAGCGTCCACGCCGTCTCCATCAGGACCGTGGCCGCGCTGCCCGCGTCGGGCCCGGGTGATCCGGGGGCGCCGGACAGCAGGTCGCGCACCGCTGGTGCGGCCGGTTCCGAGGTGATCAGCCAGACCTCGTCCTGGGCCGTGATGAGATCGGCGATCGGGACCAGCCCGGTCAGGCCGCTCTGCGTGAGCCTGCGGTCGGCGACCACGGCCGCGATCAGCCTCTCGCGGGCCGAGGGATCGGCGACCAGCCGCGGGTCGAACCTGAGTGTGCTTCCCCGCCGCCCGTCGGCCGCGACGGCCGACGACCAGATTCCCAGATCGCCGGCCCAGGTGCGGCCGGTCAACCGGAATCCGGCGACGCCGCCCCGATCAGTGTTCATGATTCGGCTCGTTCCCTGGTCAGCGGCGTTTTCTGTGCCGTCCCGCGATGCCGCGCTTGACGGCCAGTGTGAACGGCACGGCACCACTTGTCACCAGGCCCAGCGCGAGGAGCGCCGAGGGGGCCGTCTCGGCGGGAGGCAGGGGTGAGGTGGTGAGCTGAGGGGGGTTCTCGGAGGTCGGGGTCCCCGCGGGGGTCGTCTCGGGGGGCGAGGACGTGGTCGGCCGTGTCGTCGGCCGCGTCCGGGTGGGGGAGGCCGACGGCTGGGTCGGGACCGCGGTCGGTGCCGCCGTCGGGGACGGCGGCCTGGTCGTGGGGGTGTTCGGTTTGCCGGGATCGCTGAGCGTGGAGCTCTCATCGGGGGCCGGAGGCTCCGACGCCTCCCCGGTCGGTTTCCTGGTCGGCCGCGCGGTCGGTCTCCTGGTGGGCGTCGCCGACGCCTTGGGGGTCGTGGAGGGCGTCGTGGCGGTCGGCGCGGGCGGGGGGCCCGAGGTGGTGCCGCTCGGCGTGGGGGTCGCGGAGGGCGCGTCCGCGGTCGGCGACGCCTCCGCGGGCTCGTCGGGTTCGTCGAGATCGTCGTCGTCCCCGGGGATCACCGTCTCCAGCGGGTCCGAGGGGGTCGGGTCCTTCGTGACGGTGGAACTCTGCGGCTGGATCGTCGTGGTGCCGCCCGATCCGACCAGCACCGCGGTCAGCCCGCCGATCACCGCGATGCAGCCGACGCCAATGAGGATCTTGACGCTCAGCTTGCTGAGCGAGGAGGTCCCTCGCCCCTTGCCGCCGAGGTCGGTGGTGGCCAGCGAGGTGTCGGCCGCCGGGGCGGGCGCGTCCAGCGGGAACATCCCGGCCAGCAACCCGACGATCCCCGCCAGGCGGCGGCGGCCGCGCTCCTGCCAGTCGGGGCCGTAGGCGTCGGCGGCCACGGCCTCCAACTCGGTGAGGAACGCGGAGGCGGTCGGCGGCCGGTCGGCGGCGTGCTTGGCCAGGCCGCGCTCCACCAGCCCCTGCAGGGCCGGGGGCACCTCCTCGACCGGCGGCGGCATGACCTGGTGCTGGCGGGCCAGCGCGGCGATGTTCGTGGCCCGGAAGGGGCGGGTGCCGGTCAGGCACTCGAAGAACACGACGGTGGCGGCGTAGACGTCCGTGGAGGGCCCGGCCGGTCCGCCCACCCACTGCTCGGGCGCCATGTAGGGGGGAGTGCCCGCGGGGGCGTCGCCGTCGCCGGAGCGGAGCGCGATGCCGAAGTCGACGAGTTTGCTCTTCCCGTCCGCCTCCACCATCACGTTCTCGGGCTTGAAGTCGCGGTGCACCACGCCCGCCGAGTGCGCGGCGGCCAGCCCCATGAGCGAACCCTTGAGCACGAGCAGCGCCGCCTCCGGGCCGGTCGGACCCTCCGAGCGCAGCAGCGCGCGCAGGGCGACGCCGTTGATCAGTTCCATCACGATGGCGGCGCCGTCGCCGGTCTCGACGTAGTCGTAGAGCCGGACGGAGTGCGGGCTGTTCAGGGTGTTGAGCACCCTTGCCTCGTGCCGGAAGCGCGCCACGAAGCCGACGTCGCCCCTGAGCTCGTCGGACAGGTACTTGATCGCTACCAGGACGCCGTCGGCATCATGCCGCGCCATCACCACGCGTCCCGCCGCACCGGCGCCCAGCTCGCGGATCTCGGTGTATCCGGGGACTCGCCAGGCCGATGGCGTGCCGTACATAACGGTCTCCTCAGTGTCTGGGCCCCCACCCATAACAGACGGACCGTAGCCTAGCCATACGGAAACGCATTTCGCGCATTAATCGCGAATCAGTCTCACTCCGCGAACGGTGCAGCGAGCAGCCGCTCCCTTCCGGGAGCGGCGGAGTCACGGATTGATCGGTGCGAACGGTAGGGGCCCGCGCGGACAGGCCCGCCGCGGAGGCCTAGCGAACGGGCGTGGCCCGCGACGCGATGTGCGCGGGAACGGGCAGGTCCCCGGTCATCGCGGGATCGGGCTCGGGGGCTCCCCAGACCTGGTGGAGCGGCAGGACCCCCGCCCAGATCGGCAGCTCGTAGTCCTCCTCGTCGTCGATCGGCGGGCCCTGGCGGACCTTCACCGACGCCTCGGCGAGGGAGAGGGCGAGCACCGTGGTCGCGGCGAGCTCCTTTCCGGTGGGCGCGCGGCTGGCGTCCCACTGGCCGGGGGCCAGTTGCTCGGTGATCGCCCGCAGCCCGGCCAGGTGCTCCTCGCCCGACACCCGGCGGACGCGGCCGTAGACCATGGCGCAGCGGTAGTTGAGCGAGTGGTTGAAGGCCGAGCGGGCCAGCACGACGCCGTCCAGGTGGGTCACCGTGACGCAGACCTCGTCCGCGTTCCGCAGGGAGGTGGCGCCGGTGGAGCCGTGCAGGTAGAGGGTGTCACCGATCCGGCCGTAACCGGTGGGGACGACCATGGGGAAACCGTCGACCACGACGCCCAGGTGACAGACCAGACCGGCGTCCAGCACCGCGTACAGATCCTCGCGAGAGGTCAGGCCCCTGTTCTTCGAGCGGCCGAGGGTGGTGCGGGGAGTCGTAGAGAGCATGGCACTAGCCTAGAGAGAAGTGGATACCGAGAACACGTCCACTTCAATGCGCTTACAGGAGACCACTTTGCCGCGCCTCGCCGTCGACCTGCCCGTTTCGGTGGACCGCGAATCCGGTACGGCACTCGCCGTCCAGCTCGGCGACCGACTCAGGGCCGCCATGCGCGACGGCACCCTCGCCTCCGGCGAGCGGCTGCCCTCCACCCGCGCCCTCGCCGGCCAGCTGGCGGTCAGCCGTACCGTCGTCACCGAGGCCTACCAGCAGCTGTACGCGGAAGGCTGGCTCGAAGGACGCCACGGCTCCGGCACCTACGTGGCCGACATGGTGCTCCCGCCCGCGAACGAGCGCGCTCCCGGCCCCCTCACCCCACCTCCCGCCGCCCTTCCAGGCTGGGACGCCCGGTCAGGGGACGGCGGGCAGGTGATCGACCTGCGTCCCGGGCGGCCGTGGGTCCACGACTACGACAGGGCGGCCTGGCGCAGGGCCTGGCGCGGAGCGGCCGACCTGCCACCCGCGAGCGACCCCGACCCCCGCGGCCTGCCCAGGCTCCGCACGGCCCTGGCCGAGCACCTGCGCAGGACCAGGGCGATCCCCGTCGGACCGGAGAACATCATGGTCACCCGGGGCACCGGCAACGGGCTCGACCTGGTCGCCGCCACTCTCCTGCGGCCCGGTGACCGGGCCGGCGTCGAGGAGCCCGGCTACCGCGTCGCCAGGAACGTCTTCGCCGGGAGGGGAGCGGAGATCGTGCCCTGCCCGGTCGACGAGGACGGGGTCGTCGTCGACCGCCTCCCGGAGGACCTGCGTGTCCTCTACACCACTCCGGCCCACCAGTACCCCCTCGGCGGCCGCCTGCCCATCCCGCGCAGGGAGCGCCTTCTCGCCTGGGCCCGCCGCACCGGTGCGATCCTCGTGGAGGACGACTACGACGCCGAGTTCCGCTACGACGTGGCGCCTCTGCCCGCCCTGCACGGCCTCGATCCCGAGCGGGTGGTGCTGCTGGGCAGCCTGAGCAAGGCCCTGACGCCCGACATCGGCGTCGGCTGGCTGGTCGCCCGGCCGAGCCTCATCGAAGCCATCGCCCTGACCAGGGACGGCCTGGCCGACCGTACCGGCGGCCCGGCCCAGCAGGCGGTGGCGGTGCTCTGCGAGCGGGGGGACCTGGACCGGCACCTGCGCCGGATGCGGCTGGAGTACGCGCGCCGCCGGGCCGTGGTCGTCGACATCCTCGGCTCCAGGGTCACCGGCGACACCGCGGGCCTGCACGTCATGGTGGAGCTCGCGGAGCACGCGGTCACGCCGCTGGTCGAGGCCGCTCGCGTCCGTGGCGTGCTGCTCGACTCGATGACCCGCCACTACCACGGGCCGCAGCTGCGGCACGGCCTGGTGATCGGCTACGGCTCCGTGTCGCAGGCGGACCTCAGGCGGGGCGTCTCGGTGGTCGCCGAGCTGATCGGGCGGGAAAGGACCGTTCCCACCCCGCCGCGAACCCTCCTCAGGAGGAGGACTGCAGGGACGTCCGCAGGCGGCCGTACGTTTTGAGCGCGCGGTCGGCGGTGGTGCGCAGGAGCGGGTTGGCCAGGACCGTGCCACGCGCCTTGCGCACCGGCACCCGCAGCATCCAGTGGACCCCGGCTCCGGGGCTCAGCCGGGCGACCCGGCCCTCCGAGACCTCGTACTCGCCGTTCTTCAGCTTCTCCTTGTACTCCTTCTCCCCGCGGCCCATGTCGATCACCTGGATCCCGGCCTCGGCGGCCTTCTCGGCCATGGCCAGGTGGTGGATCAGACCGGGGGAGTACTTCGCGAAGGCGGTGTCGTAGGCGGGGAACCAGCCCGCGAGCGTGGTCCCGGTGCGCAGGCCGAAGTGCCCGGCGATCGGCCGGTCGTCCAGGTACACCATGTCGAGGACCCCGCCGAAGTGCTCGGTGTCGGTGGCGAGGAACCGTTCGACCAGCTCCACGATCCACGGCCGGGCGAACCTGTCGTTGCGGCCGGTGCGCCGGTACTGCTCGGTCTTCCAGCCGAGCAGTGTGCGCAGCGGCGCCAGGTCGGTGGTGGCATAGTCGTGCCGGAGCGGCCCGGCGTCGCGCTGGAGCTTGCGGCTCTTGTACGCCGTCGAGCGGTAGGTCTTGCCGGAGGTCACCTTGATCGTCTCGATGTACGACTCGAAGCCGTCACGGAGATCGATGATCGGTGAAGGGTGCCTGCTGTGCCCCGGCTGGAGCAGCGGCTGCCCGGCGATCAGGTGGTCGAACTCGTAGACGGCCAGGCCGCAGGCCCTGATCAGGCTCTGCGCGTCGATCTCCACATCCTTGGCGTGGACCAGCCCCTGCGCGTCGGTCAGGCCCGCGGCCACGGGCATGCCGATACCCATCGGATGGCGTTCGAAGGGGAAGAACCCCACCACGTCCTGTCCTTCGTGCAGCACCGCGACCCGGACGCGTTCCTGCAGGGCACCTACGGTGATGGTGAACTCCGGCGACAGGAACGGGCTGTCGAAAGCGGCGTCGGCACCCTGGAGGGTTCTCCAGCGGTCGATGTCGACCGGTCCGAGATCACGGGGTTGAACGACTGAGACGCGCATGAGCTCCTACTGGGATGTGCGGGGTCCCCTTACGTCATCCTGTGCAGGATGCCGCAAAGCCCAAGCATGCTGGTAGGGACGTAATGTAACGATAAAGTACGGAAGGGATCTCCTCGCAGCGGGGAGGCAACGTTTCGGGATCTCATTGTGGGACTCCGGCTGGCGCCACCCACCCGAGTGGCGTTCTAATAAGGGCCATGAGCACCCCTGGCATCGACTGGCCCCGCCTCGTCGAATGGATCGCGGCCAACGTCCCCGGCGCCGGCGAGCCCACCGGGGTCTCCCTGATCGCCGGTGGCAGGTCCAACCTGACGTACATCGTCGAGACCTCCGAGCGCCGCCTGGTGCTGCGCCGGCCGCCGCTGGGCCATGTGCTGCCGACCGCCCATGACATGAGGCGCGAGTGGCGGGTGATCTCGGCGCTCGCGCCGACCTCGGTCCCGGTGCCGGAGCCGGTCGCCTTCTGTGCCGACCAGGACGTGATCGGGGCGCCGTTCTACCTCATGGCGCATGTGGACGGCGCGGCGGTGCGGAGCCAGGAGGACACCCGGGATCTCACCCCCGAGCAGACCCGGAGGCTGTCGGAGCGGCTGGCCGAGGTGCTCGCCGAGATCCACGCGATCGACTACGAGAAGGCGGGCCTGGGGGACTTCGGGCGCCCCGAGGGATACATGGCCCGCCAGCTGGAGCGCTGGGGACAGCAGTGGGAGCGCTCGAAGACCGGCGAGTTGCCCGCCTACGACCGCCTGGCGGCCCTGCTGCGTGAGCGGCTGCCCGCCCGCTCGGCCTCGACGCTGGTCCACGGTGACTACCGGCTCGACAACACGCTCGTGCGCGTCTCCCCGGACCCCGACATCCTCGCCGTCGTCGACTGGGAGATGTCCACGCTCGGTGATCCCCTGGCGGACCTCGGTCTCACCCTCACCTACTGGCAGGACCCCGGCGACACCGAGCGCGCCTCGATCCCGGTCGCGGCGGGTGTCACCGTGGCCCCCGGCTTCCTCACCGCCCGCGAGTTCGCCGCGCACTACGCCAAGGCCTCCGGCGCCGACCTGTCCGACCTGGACTTCTACCTGGCCTTCGGCAACTACAAGCTCGCCGTCATCGTGGAGGGCATCCACGCCAGGTTCAAGCAGGGCAAGACCGTCGGTGAGGGCTTCGAGCACATCGGCGCCGCCGTCCCCACCCTGGTCGACCGGGCGCTGCGGGTCCTGGAGGGCTGAACCCGCGGTCGCGCTCCCCGACCGCTTCCGGACCCGCGGTGCGGGTGTCGCACGGCCAGGTGAACCATGGGCGTGACGGGAACTACTTCTGGGTTTCAACCGTCATGCAAGTCGCCATGGATACGCTGGCGACGCGACCGGTAACGCTTGTCTGTGAACCAGCTCGGCTCACCGTCACGTCCGTTGTCGCTGTGGAACGCTACATTCGTTGACCTGCGAGGATTGAGGAATCGGTGATACCGACTAACGGACGGCACCAGCGACGGCGCCCGGCCTGGCCGGTCGCACTGGGAGCGATGGCGGTAACGGTGGTGCTGGTGGTCGGCATCATCGCCTTCGCTGTCAAACCGGATATTCCCCGCGGACAGCGCATGACAATTCCTCCCACCCAGGCGGCACCGACGTTGGAGGAACCACCCGCGGTCCAGAGCTGGCCACGCTGGGGCATCACCCACACCGAGTTCAGCGCCGACAACGAGAGCGGCGCGGTCACCGAGTCCGCCTCCCACATGCTCAGCCGGGTCCCGATGCTGCAGAACCAGCACATCATGGGCTGGGGCGCGGGCAACCCCGAGCCCGCACCCGGCAAGAACGACTTCCGTGACCTCGACCGTCGGGTCAAGTTCATGTCCAGGTCCCAGGCCATCCCGATCATCACGCTCTGCTGCGCGCCCGACTGGATGAAGGGCGGCACCTCCGGCCGGACCGACTGGACGCAGCTGGAGACGGCGCCCCGGCGCGAGCACTTCGACGACTACGCCAAGCTCGCCGCGACGGTCGCCAGGCGCTACCCCACGGTCAAGCACTACATGGTCTGGAACGAGTTGAAGGGTTTCTGGAACAACGCCCAGAACCGCTGGGACATCGAGGGCTACACCGAGCTCTACAACAAGGTCTACGACGCGCTGAAGGCCGTGGACAAGGACATCAAGGTCGGCGGGCCGTACGTGTCGGTCGGCAGCACCACCGCTCCCGAGCAGGGGGCGGAGATCCAGGGACCGTGGGGCAGCGTCATCCAGCGTGACCTGGAGGCGGTCGAGTACTGGATCGAGAAGAAGAAGGGCGCCGACTTCATCGTCGTCGACGGGGCCTCGGTCACCAGGGAGGCCGGTGCCTACCCCGACGAGTTCACCGCCCTGGGCAAGTTCGGAGCCCTCACCACCTGGCTGCGGCAGAAGAGCGGCAACCTGCCGGTCTGGTGGGCCGAGTGGTACGTCGAGCCGGACAGCAGGGAGTGGAGCGAGGAACGTCGCATCGCGGTGCAGACCGCCGCGATGATGGAGTTCGCCACCAGCGGCGTCACCACCTCGCTCTACTGGAGCCCCCAGCGCAAGTCCACCGGCGACGACCAGATCTGCCTGGGCTGCCTGTGGCACCCGAGCACCGGTGCGGAGATGCCGATGGCGGGCATCCTGAGCGGCTTCACCAAGTGGTTCCCCCTCGGGACCGAACTGGAGACGGTCACCTCCTCCAACGAGAAGGTGCGGGTCCTCGCCCAGGAGCGTCAGCTCGTGATGGTCAACACCACCGACGCGGCCGCGAACACCACCGTGGACGGCAAGCAGTTCGAGTTGAAGCCGTACGAGGTCAGGTGGAGCGAGCGCACCGGCGAGGGGTGAGCGCGGCGGGGCGGACGGGCTAGGCGCGCTCGGGGCGGGCCGGGGAGCGGGAGGGCCTGCGCCAGTTGGTGAACCAGCGCAGCAGCCACTCCACCGGCCCGTACCGGTGGCGGCTCAGCCACCATCGGCTCCACACGGCCTGGACCGTGAAGATGGCGATGCCGATCGACACCACGGAGAACGGGCTGAGCTGGTCGACCAGGCTCATCCCGTAGCCGGTGAAGATCAGTGAGCTGATCAGCGATTGCCCCAGGTAGTTCGTCAGCGCCACCCTGCCGGGAGGCACGAGCGCCCCGGCCAGGCGAGGTGCCGCGGGGAGCAGGCGCAGCAGGGTGGCGGCGTAGGCCGCGGCCAGCAACGGCGCGGTGACCAGGTTCACCGACTGACCGACCATGTGGTACGCGTGCCCGCCGCCCGACCAGGTCGCGTGCGTGTAGACCACGGCCCCGGCGAGGCCGACGGTGAACCCCGCCCACTGCAACCGCCGCAGCGTCGCCGTGTGTCCGGACAGATCTCCCAGCAGGCGCATCTTGCCCAGTGCCAGCCCGACCAGGCAGGCGGCGAGCACCGTGGGCCCCTGGAAGAAGACCCGCAGCACGAAGATCCTGGCCAGTTTGTGCAGGTGCTCATTGATGATCATGGAAGCGGAGCCGTGCAGGGCGCGGTCGGACATGGCGGCCTGCGCGGCGTTCTCGGAGACGGCCCTTGAGGCGTCGGTGCCCAGTGTCGCCAGTAAGGCCAGCAGCAGCATCCCCACCGCCAGCGCCACGGTCAGCGCGACCGCGGAGATCATCGCGGTGCGCGGGGTGATCCGCCGCACCGCCAGCAGGACCAGCCCCACCACCGCGTAGGTGGCCAGGATGTCACCGGGGAACAGCAGGATGCCGTGGGCGAGGCCGAGCAGGAACAGCCCTCCCAGGCGGCGCAGGAACCTGGGGACGAACGCCGTCGCGGAGGCGTGGGCCGAGTCGAGCTGGAGGGTGAAGCTATAGCCGAACAGGAAGGCGAACAGCAGATAGAACTTGTTCTCGAAGAACAGCGAGACGACCCAGCGCACCTCCCAGTCGAGCGGCGCGGAGAACGACGGCGTCGCCAGCCCCGCCATCCGGTATCCGGAGGCGAGGTAGGTGATGTTGACCACCACGATGCCCAGCAGCGCGAAACCACGCAACGCGTCGACCGCCGCGATCCGCCGTCCCGAGGTCTGGGTGGAGCTCCCCGCCCGGCCACGGGGTTCCCCTGTGAACATCCAACCGTCCTTCGACCAGGCTCTGAGACAGGCGTCTCCTGGCAAACGGTGCTCAGTATGGCGCGAGGAGGCCGTCGGCCAGGAGACTTTGTCCTTTATTGAAGTTGGTAGCCGATGACGACGAAGCGCTCCGCGATCACCGCGAGGGCCAGCACGAAGGCGGGCACCGCGATGAACAGGATGCGCCTCCTCGCCTTGCTCCTCCGCTCACCGCCACGCAGCAGGAACACCTGGTAGGTGAAGAGCGCGATCCACGTGACACCCAGTGCCACCAGGCCGACGGGTGTCCACGGCGAGGTCGGGTCGCTGCCACCGATCGGCACCCCGCGCTCGGGGATCTCGGTGCCCTCGGGGAAGGACTTCAGCGTGTAGACGGCCGCGTCCTCGCCGTTGAACACCCGCTTGAGATCCTTGTGGGCGTCCAGCGCGGCACGGAACCGGGGGGCCCAGTCAGCGGGGTAACCGTGGTTGAGCTGCAGGTACCCGGCCTGCGCGCGGGTCGCCACCAGGTAGGTGTTGGGGGGCGACGCGCGAAGCTTGGTGAGCGTGCCGGAGAGGTCGGCCGGATCCTCCGAGACCTCTACCTGCTCGTAGGAGATCTTGTCGAAGTCCCGTTCGCCCCACGGGATGATGGGGGTGACCTCGGGGCCGAGTGTCGGGCTCAGATAGAGGACGCGGGCACTGGGCTCGTCGTGGTCGTAGATGTAGTGCATCGCCGCGACCTCGCTCGCCGAGACCCGCTCGAACTGCTCGTTGCCGTACCGGGCGACCAGGAAGACCATCGCCAGCGCCATGGCGCACCCGGCGGCCAGCAGCAGCGAGATCCGGCGGGTCAGCTCGGGGTTGAACCGGATGTTGCGTCTGCGGATCGGCACCGTCTCCTCCGGCGCGTCCTCCGTGCCGGCGGGCAGGTTCGGGAAGAAGGCGTAGGCGGCCAGGATGCAGGCGCCGGGCAGGGCGAACAGGTAGATCCGCAGGCCGATCTCGCCGCCGTAGTTCTGCAGCCCGAGCGCCAGCACCGGGATGCAGAGCAGGAGCAGGGCCGCGCGGTCGCCGACGCCGCGCCGTACCCGGCGCAGCAGGCCGATGGCGGCCAGTGCCAGGATGACGCCGCAGATGCCGAGGCGGGCCATCAGGACGAGCGCGTGCCTGGGGTCGCTGCCGTCGATCCGGTCGCCGGTGTTGCTCTGCAGGTTCTGCAGGATCCGGCCCAGACCGCCGAAGAGCTGGTCGATGTGCCCGCTCCAGAAGGTGACGGTCTGGTAGCTGATCCACGACAGCACGATCAGGCCCAGGAAGAACGGCAGCGCCCAGCTGAGCGAGGTGCGCCGGAGCAGGATCAGGCCGCTCAGCGCGCCGAGCATCATGAACGGGGTGATCTGGTGCGAGGCGGTCGCGGTGCCGAACAGGCCGATCAGCACGATCAGCATGATCACCCGGTCGTAGACGCCGGTCGAGTGGGGAAGTTCGCCGGGGGTCAGCCCGTCCAGCCGGGCCAGCAGCCGCCGGACGCGTCCCTTGGCCGGCATCGGCTTGTCGCGGGGCTCGACCTTGCCGAACCAGCGCAGCACGATCGCCACGAAGGCCAGGTAGATCGCGTACGTGAAGCCCTGGGAGGAGAAGTAGTCCTGGCCGATCCACTGGACGATGACGAACAGCAGCGCGGCGAACCAGCGGGCCCGGGTGGTGGCGACCACCTGGCGCAGGATCAGCACGAACGGCAGCAGGTACAGCAGGTTCGACAACAGCGGCGTCCACCGCATGATCGTCGACAGGTCGGTGACGCCGGCGGCCTTGGTGACGAACGCCACCAGCGCGAAGAACCCCGGCCAGGCGAGACGGGCGTCGAGGATCGCGGACGACTCGCCGGTGCGGTTGATGTACTCCACGAAGCCGGCGTGCACGTAGGCGGTGGGGAACCTGGCCTCGTCCGAGATCAGGGCCGACGCCCCGTGCAGGGCGAAGGTGATCGCCGCGATCTGGAAGAGCAGCAGGAACTTGCGGTCGGTGTTCTGCGCGATCGTGACGAAGAACGCGACGAGCATCAGCAGGATCGCGGCGAACGCGGTCACGGGCATGGCCGAGATCAGGCCCAGGGCGTCGATCTTGGTCACGTCGACGCCCCGCAGCGGGCCCGGCGCCACGCGCAGGGCCAGCACGTACATGATCAGGCCCTCGATCGTGAGCAACGGTGGCAGCCACATCGCGGCCGACCGCATCACCGTCGTCGTCCGTGACGGCCTGGCAGCGGCCGGAGCCGCCTTCTCCGGGCTCCGCGGCGCGCTCCGCGGCTCCCGATCGGCTGGAGCTCCCATGGCCTCCGAAGCGGTCTCAGAGGTCCCTGGAAGCGGGCTGGAGGTCGCGGCGGCTCTTTCCCGCGGTCTCCGCTCCGGTGTTCCGTCTTCCGCGGCCACCGGTCCCGTGCGTTCCGGCTCCGTGCGTTCCGGCTCCGCGGGCTTCGGCGTCGCGGATTCCGGCGCAGGGGATTCCGGCGTCGGGCGGAGCGGTGCCGAGGGCAGACGCATCTCCGTCGTGGTGTCGATCTCGCCGTCGGAGGCGTCCCCGGCCTCGGGAGCGTCCGCCGCGGGCGGTGAGATCGGGCGTGCGGGGAGCCGCATGACGGCGGTGACCTCCGAGTCGTCGTCGTCGGAGATCACCTCCGGTGGCGCACCCGGAGTGTCCGGCGCGTCGTCGGCCTCGTCCGATGCCCTGTCGCCGCCGTCATGGCTGTCGACCGGTGCGTCGGGATCGGGAACCCCGCCGTCGGGCGCCTCGTCCGGAACCTCGGGAGCCTCGGAGGGCGCCGTGCCGGTGGGCCCGCTGTCGGACCCGGCCCGCGTTCCGTCCGAAGGCGCGGGGTGGGTGGGATCGGTCCCCTCGACCTCGGCGGTCTCCGCCGCCGGCGCCGTCGTCACGTCATTACCTGCCCGTTGCCTCACGTCTAACATCATGGCGGCTACGCGGACCGGGGTGCGACGAGCGAACGGGAAGATACGTCATGTTCGGCTGTTTTGCGTAGACCGTTGAAGAGCAATATCGCGACCGAACCCCCGTCCGGCGGCACCTGTCCGGCCGCCCCGCCCCCCACGCGGAAGGCACCGGAGCGGACCGGGTATCCCGGGAGGGCGCCGGCCCGCGGACCGCTGCCCTCCCGGAGCGGACCGGCCGCTCACACCTGGCCGCGCACCCGTCGCAGGCCGTATCTCGTGCGCCTGACGACGGCGTAGCCCTTCGTCAGCATCCGTTCTCTCATGTAGATCAGCGGGACCTGGTTTCCCTCGACGGCCCGGCTGAACATTCTCATCGACGTGCCCTCGGCGACGGTCAGGCGCGGTAGCGCGAGCACGTCGTGCCGGTCGGCGGCGATGGCGTTGTTCACCGCGCAGGCGGCCCAGTAGCCGGCCCGCCTGACCTCGCGTCGCACCCGCACGCTGGAGTAGCCGTACGGGTAGGCCATCGTCGAGACCAGGGAGCCGATCTTGTCTTCGAGCAGGGCCTTGTTGCGCCGCAGCTCCTGGCGGAGCTCGTCGTCCGGAAGCTGGTCGAGCTGGGGATGGCTGTGGCTGTGCCCGCCGATCTCGATGCCGCACGAGGCGGCCTCGCGCGCCTGGCTCCAGGACAGCATCGTGTCCAGCGGCCTGCCCGCCGCGTCCTTGCCCGCGTCGCTGACCCACCCGCTGGTCAGGAAGACGGTCGCGGGGAAGTCGTAGCGCTCGAGCAGGGGCAGCGCCTCGCTGTGGAAGTCGGCGTACCCGTCGTCGAAGGTCACCACCACCGGCCGCTCCGGGATGGAGCGGCCGTTGTTCTTGTGCAGCGAGGCGACCAGGTCGGCCACCGTCAGCGGCGTGAACCGGTTCTCCTTCAGGTAGGCCAGTTGCTCGGCGAAGGCAGAGGGTCGTACCGCCAGCGGCTTCGTCTCGGCGTTGGGCCGGTCGGAGACCGAGTGGTACATCAGGATCGGTACGCGGATCATGAACGCACCCGCTTCAGTCGAAGGGAACCGATGACGTAACCCCAGGTGGTCCAGGCGAGGCCGACGACGATCGCGCCGGCCCTGCCGAGACCGGACGGATCACCCCGCAACGCCTCGCCGATCCCGCGCAACGCGCCCAGCGGCAGCGCCTTCATCGCGTGCGCCCGCTCGCTCGACAGCCCGTCGCCCGCCCCCACGCTCTGGGTGACCAGTGCCTTGGACAGGCCCTCCGCGTAACACCGCGAGCGGAAGTAGGCGAAGGTGGCGCGCACGGCCGGCACCTTGTGGCCGATCACCGCGGCGGGTTCGAACAGCATCCCCGAGCCGGGCTTCCGTTGCGAGAGCCGGATGCAGAACTCGGTCTCCTCGCAGCCCAGCGGGCGTGGCTTGCGTCCCTGCACGCTGCGGCCGATGCCGGTGTGGAACCCGCCGACCTCCTGTACGGCCTCCCTGCGGAAGGCCGCGTTGCCGCCCATGACGTTGCGGATCCGCGCCCGCTGCGTGGGCATGCCGCGATAGCTGCAGCCCACGGTCCAGTCGAACTCGTAGGGATACCATCCGGGCCGGTGCCCGGTGCCCCACAGCGGCCTGGTCAGCCCGCCCACCCCCACGATGGTCGGGTCCTGGAAGCCCTCCTCCAGTGCTTCCAGCCAGCCAGGTTCCGCGACGGCGTCGTCGTCCAGGTATGCCACGATGTCGCCGGAGGCGGTCGCCGCGCCGGTGTTCTTGCCACCGGACAGCCCTTTCTCCTGAGCGTTCTCCACCACGATCGCGCCGGGGTACTCCTTCTTCAGCTTCAGATGGAGGTCCGGGTTGTAGTCGACGACCAGGATGATCTCGTGCGGCCGGCGGCTCTGGTTCTCGACCGACTCGATGGCTGCTCGGATGTCCTCCCAGCGCTCCTCGGTGTAGACGCAGATGACGACACTGCTTCTCATGGCTACGCGGCGCCCTGGTCCGCCGCGCGGGTGGAGGTGGCCGGCTCGTGCACCACGGGAGCCGGGTTGCTCCGCCACTCGCGGATGATGGTCTTCAGCACCCGGATGCCGTCGCGGACGGCGTGCAGGTTGCTCTCGCCGTGAATGCGGCAGCGCTCGTGGCTGGGCACCTCGTGAACCTTGAGCCCGGCCTTGGCGGCGCGGACGTTCATCAGGGTCTCGATCTCGAAGCCGTCGCAGTCGAGGTTGAGCACGTCCAGGTGGCGGGCCCAGAAGGCGTTGTAGCCGTAGCACAGGTCGCTGTAGCTGGTGCCGTACATCCTGTTGACCAGTGCGGTCAGCGACTTGTTGCCGAACTTGCGGATGAACGTCAGGTCGTCGCTGCCGCCGCCGGACGCGTAGCGCGACCCCTTGACGAAGTCGGCCCCGGTGACCAGCGCGCCCACGAACTGGATGATCTCGCGGCCGTCCGTGGACCCGTCGGCGTCGATCATCACGATGATGTCGCCGGTGCAGGCGGCGAATCCGGCCGAGAGGGCGTTGCCCTTGCCCTTGCCGGTCTGGTGGACCACGCGGACGTTGGGGCGCAGCTTCCTGGCCACGGCGACGGTGTCGTCCACCGAGTTGCCGTCCACCAGGACGATCTCGTCGATCCACTGCGGCAGCGTCGCGAAGACGTGCGGAAGGTTCTCCGCCTCGTTCATGGCCGGTACGACGACGCTGACGGTCGGGGAGATCGCCACATTGGGGGTGATGGGGGTGAACCGCTCGATGGGCGGCACCGCCCTCAGGGGGGGCTTGTTGTTGTAGTGCTTTGCGACTTCGGGACTCATGATGACGGATGTCCTTCCGGGCGGTCTGTCGTCAGGGGCGACTGGCGGACGGACCCGAGGCCATAGGCGATCGGAGGGATCGGGGGAAATGGCAAATGCGATGAGGGTTGCATGCGAGGGTCCTGGCGAATGGGGTGCGATGACGGGAGCGGTCTAACCCACTCCCCATGGTTCCTTGACGGCCGGGGGGCTGGATTGGTTCTGCGCGGGGGAGCGCATACGGCCGAACCCCTTCAGCACCCGGTCGGCAAGTCTGTACAAATGCGGGCGATCCGTAACGATCGTTCGTGCTTTGTTGACCGGAGTACGGCCGATCCAGTGGACGGCGGCCGCGGGAGAGGGACGCGAGACGCGGCCTTCCGCGACGAAGAGGTCACCGCTCTTCAGCCAGCTCTTGTACTCGCGCCCGCCCTTGCCCATGTCGACCTGCCGCAGTCCCGAGCCGGCGGCGTGCTCGGCCATGTGCAGGTGGTGCATGATGCCGGGGGAGTAGCGTGCGAACTCGGTGTCGTAGGCGGGGAACCAGCCCACCAGGGTCGTCGCGGTACGGAGACCGAAGTGCCCGGCGACGGGCCTGTCTCCGGCGTAGACCATGGTCAGGACACCCGCGAAACTCTCGGACTTCTCGGCGTGCATCTCGTCGAGCAACTGGACGATCCACGGCTGGGCGAAGCGGTCGACGCGGCCCGTCCTGCGGTACTGGTCGGACTTCCAGTTGGTGAGCGTGCGGAGCGTGCCGAGGTCGGACGAGTCCCACTCGAAGCGGATCTCGCCCTGCTCGCGGCCGAGCTTGCGCTCCTTGTAGCGGACGGTCTTGAGGTTCTTCGGCGAGTTCGCCTTCACCTGCTCGATGTAGGTCTCGAAGCCCACGCTGAGGTCCATCACCGGCGCCGGCCGCACGTCGGTCTCGTACGCCGCGAACGTCGGCTGGCCGGGGACCAGGTGGTCGAAGTCGAAGACCGAGAGCCTGCAGGCGCGCAGCAGGGTACGGACGTCCAGGTCGAGCCCGGGGACCGAGATCAGTCCGTGGCAGGTGGTCAGGAAGCCGCCGAGCGGCTTGCCGATCCCGAAACTGTGCCGTTCGTAGGGGAAGAATCCCACGATCTTGCCGTCGTCCTGGATGACCGCGACGCGGACGTAGTCGCGCAGGCGCCCCATGGCGAGCGCGAACTCCACGGAGAGGAAGGGGTTGTCCAGCGACGGGTCGGCTACCTGTAACTCCCGCCATCGCGAGATCTCGGACTCCCCGAGGTCTCCCGGGCGAACGATGACGATGTTCACCTTGACCTGACCCCCTGTTCGGTCTGCAAGCTCCCGCTCCCCCGATACAACACGCGTAGTACGTATATGAAACCGCCGAGCACCGCGATCGTCGCGACTCCGGCACGAGGCGACCATGCGTCAAAAGTGAGCATGGCAGCGGCCAAGAGGACGTTCACAACCAGGCTTGCCGCTGCCCCCACTGATAGTGCCGCAAGAGGGTCACGATCACGCAACAGTCCTACCACTGCGAAGCCTGGAACCGCCAACAGGAACAGAGGGGTGAGAACCAGGCGTAACGGGGTGTCGATGTCCACCAAGGCGATCACGGCCCCCGCGACACATGCGAAGGTGAGCGCCCATTTGAGCACTCTGCGGTTGATCGACATCTCCGAAACTCCCGGTTGGTAATGACGTGACTGATCGCGCCTTCATGTGATCAATCACTCAGCATGGACGTCAATGCCGACGCTCGGCACCAGTCCATGGTTTACCGGATTCCTGAGAGAAGTCTCGGTGTTAGGTAAAACGAGATGCGGGGATCAGCCTGCCTCCCCCTCGGAACTCGCTCCGGCGGAGGGGGCCGGGGTCGGGTCGGGGGCCGGATCCGGGGGAGGCGCGGTGGCGTCCGCCTCCGGGTTCTCCCAGGAGATCGCGCATCCGGTGTTGCCCCCGGCGGACCTGAACGCGACCCGTCCCGCGCCGCTCTCCGAGGGGTCCTTGGCCGTGACCCAGATCATGGCCCTCGCACCCGCCTTCAGCCGTCCCCGGGCGGGATGCACGTCGAGCCCGCCGGAGGTGGTCGCCGACCAGGAGAGCGCGGCGTTGCGGGCCGCGAGCTGAATCTGCCCGGCGCCCTCTCCGATGTCCGACGGGCACGAGACGGTCAGCCGCCCGGCCGCGGGAGGCGGGGTGGTGGCACGGGCCGGTCCCGCCGAGGACCTGCGGGTCGGCGCCGGCCGCGTCGCGGTGGGGGCGGCTGTCCCGGTCGTTCGGGTCCTTCGCGGAGTGGGGGTCGGCGCGCTCTCCGGGTCCGCCGTCTCCGGGTCCGCCGTCTCTGGGTCCGCCGTCTCCGGGTCCTCCGGCAGGTCGGGTGTCGGCTCCGGGCCGGGCTCCAGCGTGATCAGCGCGTGTTCCGTACCCGGTGCGGCCTGGGCGTTCCCCGACGTCCCGCCGGCCAGGTCCTGCCCGCCCACCGCGACCACCGCCCCGGTGGCCGCCAGCGCGCACGCCGCCGCCAGCAGCAGCACGGGCCCCCTGCGCCTCCGCTGCCTCCGCCGCTGCGCCGGCAGCACCTCCGTACGCCGCCCCTCGCCATCCGGCGGCGCCGCCGCCGCGCGCCGGGACCGGGTGCCGGCGGCGTTCCCCGTGGGGGAGGCCGTCTGTCCGGTCCCACGGCTCCCCTTGCCGCGCGTCCGCCCGCCGGCCGACTCCTTCCTCCCCGACCGCCGGCGGCCCGGTGACCGTTGCCCCTCCGCGGGGAAACCGGTCCTGTCGAAGTGGTCGCCCCGGGCGACGACGGAGGCGCGCTCCTCGCTCAGGTCCGGGTTCAGGCAGGTCTCGATCACCCGGCGGCGCAACGAGAGCGGCGGGTAGGCCGGTGGCACCAGGTCCAGCAGCCGCCCGGCCGAGACATGCCGGTCCCTGCGTTCCACGCATACCTCGCAGCGGCCGATGTGGGCCGACAGCCGCCTGCGCAGGATCGTGGTGAGGGGGCCCTCCCACGAGTCGACCATCGCCGACAGGTCGGGGCAGTGCGCCCGGCCGACCTTGGCGAGCACCACGGCGGCCGCCGCGTTCTCCAGGTGGTCGCGGGCCCGGCAGAGCCTCGCCGCCACCTGCCTGGAGGACAGTCCGAGCACCGCGCCGACCTCGCCGCCGCCGAGATCGTGACGGAGCGAGAGCTCCAGCACCTCGCGTTCCTGCCCGCCCAGCTCCGCCATCGCCTCGTGGACCAGGGCGGCCAACTCCCGTTCACCCGGGTCGTCATGGACGTCGGGAGGTGCTGCCGTCCCCCGTGGGCCGCCGCGCTCCGCGCCCGCGCACCGGACCCGTACGAGGGCGTACAGCCACGCGCGCAGACGGCCGGGGTCGCGCAGGCGGTCCACCTGGCCCTGGGCCGTGACCAGGGCGTCGTGGACGGCGCCCGTGGCGCTCTCGCGGTCGCCCAGCAGCGAGTAGGCATAGTCGTGGAGACGCTCGGCATAGGAGTCGTAGAGGCTCGCGGGCGCCGTCGCGTCGGCGCGCCGCAGCGTCTCAACGAGTTGTTGGTCGTCGGTTCGGCCGACGGTCGGCCATCCGGGCACGGACATTCCTCCCCGCGGGACGGGCTCGTTCACGGGCTTCGTCGCTCGCCCGTTCCAGGCCCCACACGCGTAGGACGTCACCTCCCCGCAACCGGTTGACCAGATGGGTCAATATCATGCCGACCTGGTATGACCTGGGGAAATTGGTACGTCTGGTGCCAATGTGACACCAGCCGTACGCGATGCAGGATCAGCAGTTGGGAGCGCAGAGCCGGCGCTTCATGCCCTCCAGGAAGAACTTCCTGACCTCCAGGACGTCCTTGGCGATGTACGCGTCCCCGCCGGTCGCTTTGGCCAGGGCGTCCATCTGCCGCTTGCCCTTGGGGGCGTCGGGGCCGAACGCGATGATCAGAACGCTGACCGGCTTCTCCGGGTTGAACTGCTCCTTCAGCCGCTTCAGGATCTGCTGGTTGCTGATCCCCCCGTCCGGGTCGTCGTTGCCCGCCCCGTCGGTGAGGATCAGCACCGTGTTGATCTTGTCGCTCTGATATTCGTCGGTCATCTGCTGGTAGGCGGCGGCCAGGGTGTCGTTGAGCCCGGTGTCGCCGGTCGCCTTGGCCTGGGCCCCGATCAGTTTCTGGTTGATCACGTCCCTGCGCAGCACGCCGTTCATGTCCTCGGTGAGCGGGCCGACCGGGACCGTCTCACGGTAGTCGACCCCCTGGCCGTCGAGGTGCGTGGAGAACTCCCACAGCCCCATCTCGCTCTTGGCCGGGAAAAGCTTCATGCCCTCGACGGCGATCCTGCTGATCGCCTGCATCCGGGTCAGGCCGGTGCCCGGCACCGGCAGGGCCATGGTCCCCGAGACGTCCAGCAGGGTGACGAGCCTGGTGCCGAGCTTGATCCGGGACCAGGTCTGCGACATTCTCGCGACGGTCTTGCCGTCGGGCGTCTCGATCGCCTGCGGCGCCTTGGCCTGGAAGCCCGCGGAGCCGGAGATCGCCTTTCCACCCTTGCCGTCCGGGGTGCGGAAGCCCTGATCCTGCAGGGTCTTCCTGGAGGACTCGCTGTCGAGCTCCTTCTGGAACGCCTCGGCGGCCTTGCGCACGGCGGCGTCCTTCGCGGTGATCACCACCGGGTAGTCGAGGTTGATGGTCCCCTCGGCCGGATAGAGCGGCACGGCGGGAACCTCGGGCTTCTTGACCTTGTTGAACGCCCAGACACCCTGCTCCGAGGCGATGCCCAGCGGAGCCTTGCTGCCCTTGACACCGAGGCTGGACAGCAGCGCGTCCTGGTCGCGGACCGTGGAGGTCGATCCCGACAGGTTCTTGAGCGCGCCGACCAGCTGCTCCTCGCCCGCGCCCGAGGCGGTGGCCACCCCGGCGGCGGCCAGCAGCGCGCCGAGTCCGGCGGCGTTGAGCGAGGGGTCCAGCACCAGCACGCGCACCTTGCGGCCGGGACCGTCGACATTGGCCACGTTGGCGGCGTTGATCATGCCGCCCCAGCTGGCCTCGCCGAAGCTCTTCTTCAGGTTCGGCACCACCGAGCCGGAGGCCACCATGACGATGGGGGAGTGCGCGACGGACGCGCCCGCCTCCGGCACATCCTGGTTCCTCGCCCGCAGGTTCGCCACCCACAGTCCCGAGTCCGGGATCCACAGATCCATCGCGGCGGCCTTGCCGCCGACCCCGCCCAGGGAGGAGGCCACGGTCGCCGAGGCGCCCTTGGTCACCGCGACGGTGGTACACCTGCCCTCGACCTCGTGGGCCGCCTTGTTGAAGCGCTCGGCGATCTGGGACAGGGCGGGCTGGATGTCCGGCGAGGCGGTGATCCGCAGCGGCAGCGCGTCACCCGCGCACCCGCGGTCACGGTTGATGACCACGAACGCGGCCACACCGAGCAGCACCGCGAGGGCGACGGAACCGGCCAGCGGGACCAGCACCTTGCCGCGTCCCCCACGCCTCCGCCTGGGCTTCGCCTCCTTGTAGGAGGGGTAGCCGTCCTCGAGTTCATCCGTACGGTGACGTCCCACGGTTCCCTCTTCGATGTCGATGTCAGGAAGCTAGCGGGTCACCCTATCGGGAGGTTGTCCGCAATATTCACGGAACTGTACTTGGAACGGTTACTGTGGCAAAACACTCCTTTTGGTGCTGTTATTACCATATGTGTTTGCGGTGACACCCTGCGTCCTGGTGGATCGATCGGTGATCGCCGGTGCCGGGAGTGCCCGTCCGCCGGAGGCGCGCGGTCGGTGCGCGCGGTCGGTGCGCGCGGTCGGTGCGCGCGGTCGACGCGCGCGGTCAGTGCCGGCAGGAGTGCCCGTGCCACGCCCTGAACCCCTCCCGCACCGCCACCGCCGCCAGCAGCACCGCCATGGCGGGATCCACCCACCACCACCCGGCGGTGTTCAGTGCCAGTCCGGCCAGCACCCCCGTGGCGAGCAGCGCGCACATCAGGTTCTGTGTCCCCTCGCCGGCGGTCGCCGCCGAGCGCAGCCGGATGGCCAGCCGCCGCTTGGCCACCCCCAGGAACGGCATGCCGATCGCGCTGGTCGCCGTCACAGCGATTCCGAGCAGGCTCGGCAGGGGCCGGTGCCCCGCGTCCAGGTCGTGTGCCACATGCAGCACCAGATAGGGGGCCAGCAGCCAGAAGCTGACCGCCACCGCCTTGCGCGCCCGCTCCTCGGCGTGCGCGGAACCGGTCCTCGAACCGGTGAACCGCCAGACCACGATCAGGCTGGCCGCCGCCTCCACCAGGGCCGACGTGCCCCAGCCGATGAGGGCGACGGAGTGCGCTCCCAGCCCCGCGGCGATGCCGAGCACGCTCTCCGCGCCCAGCCAGAGGAGGGTGACCACGGAGAGCAGGCGGGCCCTGCGGGCGTCACGCAGCCACTCGACGCTGGGCGCCAGCACAGTTTGGTCGGTCACGACGACCTCCGAATCCCCGATCGACGGCGTTCGGTAATCTAGTCGTCACAGAGTGTTCGCGTGCGGGGAAGTGGAAGGCTCCCCGCCGCGCCGGCTACTCCGCTCCGGAGGAGGCCTCTCGCCTCCCTCGGCCAGGCCCCGGCCGCACGGCGGCGTGCCCGCGCGCTGTGTTCGTGTCACAGGATGGATCTGCCCCAGTGGATCGTCGAAGGGAAACCCGTGCCGTTCACGCCCAGTCATGTGGCCGCCGTGCTGCCGCTGGTCTCCTCGGAGCGGATGCGCCGCCTGCTTGATCCCTGGGCACTCGCTCTGGGGGCCATGGTGCCCGATCTGCCGATCTTCTTCCCGTTCCTGCCCGACTACATGATCTGGCACTCCTACAAGGGCGTCCTCACGATCGACCCGTTCGCCGTGGCCGTGCTGCTGGCGGTCTTCCACCTGGTGCTCCGCGACCCGCTGACCGCGCTTCTGCCCCCCGGCCTCGCCGGGCGCGCCGCGGCCCTGACTCCCGGCATGTACGGGGTGCGACGGCTGCCCGCCGTGATCGCCGGAGGCGCGGTGGGCGCCCTCACCCACAAGCTCTGGGACTCCTTCACCCATTCCTACAGCTCCGCGATGTGGGGCTGGAGCTGGCTGGACACCCGGGTGGCGGACGTGATTCCGCTGTTCCGCCTGCTGCAGTACACCTCCACGGTGGTCGGCCTGGCGGTCGTGCTCTGGTGGGCCTGGCGCGGGCTGTCCGGGATGGAGCCCAGGCCGGTCCCCGAGCGGTTGATCATCTCCGCCCGCGGGCGGATGGCCGTGTTCCTGGCCACCGCCCTGTCCGTCCTGCTGGGTGCGATCGCCTGGCCGATCGCCTTCCCGCCACGCGGCATGGCGGAACTCGTGACGAGGCTGGGCGCGGGAGTGGTCGTCGGCTGCTCCGCCATGCTCCTGGTCCACGCGCTGATATGGCAGCTCAGGCGGGTCGTGGCAGTATTCGAGGGTGCCTGAAGCCATCGACCCCCACCTGGCCGGCCCCTTGGCCGACTACGCCGATCTGCGCGACGTCGAGCTGCGCAAGAGCCTGGAGGCCGAGCACGGCCTCTTCATAGCCGAGGGGGAGAAGGTCATCCGCCGCGCCGTCGCGGCGGGCTACCCCGTGCGCTCCGTGCTGCTCACCCCCCGCTGGGCCGAGCCGCTCGCCGACCTCCTCGACACCCTCGAAGGCCGGGTCCACATCGTGGACGACGCCGTCGTGGAGGGCCTCACCGGCTTCCAGGTCCACCGGGGCGCCCTCGCCGCGATGGAACGTCTCCCACTGCCCTCCGTCGAGGAGATCCTGTCCGGCAGGGCCTCCTTTCCGGAGAGAGCGGCTCCGGAGCCGGGCATCCGGCCCCGGCGTGTCCTGGTCCTGGAGGACCTCGTCGACCACGGCAACGTCGGCGCCATCTTCCGCTGCGCCGCCGCGCTGGGAGTCGAGGCGGTCGTCCTCTCGCCGCGCTGCGCCGACCCGCTGTACAGAAGATCGGTGAAGGTCTCCATGGGCGCGGTCTTCGCGATCCCGTACGCGCGGATGACCGACTGGTACGTGGGTCTGGCCGAGCTGCGCGAAGCGGGCTTCCAGACGCTGGCCCTCACCCCCGACCAGTCCGCCACGCCTCTGGACAGGGTCGCCATGGCCGACCGGGTGGCGCTGCTGCTCGGCTCGGAAGGGGACGGGCTCTCCTCCCGCTGGTTGCGTGAGGCCGACGAGCCGGTCTGCATCCCGATGAGCCCGACGGCCATGGGGCTCGGCGTCGACTCCCTCAACGTGGTCGCCGCCGCCGCCATCGCCTGCCACGGCCTGATGCGCGCGGGCTGAGCTCTACCGGCCCGGCTCCACGGTACATCCGCTCCTTTCCGGCCGGAGGTCGCCTGCGCGGCGGTCGTGGCTCAGTTTCCCGCCCCGGGAGCCGGCCACGATGAGGGCAGCGCCGTAGGAACGGGCGGCGGGGTGGCATAGGTCTCCTGGGTGACCGAGGAGACCTCCTGGATGATGACGCTGTTGCTGGTGTTGCTCACCTTGAAGGAGTCGTCGATGAAGGAGCCCCCCTTGCAGTTCATGATGAGGAACCCGGGATCGGAGAAGGTGAACGCGTAACGGAGTGCCAGGGACGTCCAGTCCTCGTCCGTGTAACCGGTCGAGAAGGAGCCACCCGGATCGGCGTGGGGCTGGGCGGCGAGGACGGTGCACTCGGCGAAGTAGGCCTTTCGGGTCTGGGTGACATTGGCCGCGAACGTCAGTTGGGCGTCGATCACATACGATCCCGCCTCCATCGGGATCCAGAGCACGTTTGTCTCGCGAAAGTTTTTGAGCTCCGGTCCACTGGTGATGTTCAGGTATCTCGTCCGCCCGCCGAGCGCGGGGCCTGGGGCGCCCTGGGGGCCGGCCGGTCCCTGCCGGTTCCAGGTGAGCGGCTGCTCCCCCGCCAGGCACGAGCCCGAGGGCAGGGGGCTGGGCGTGGCCGAGCCCACCGTCTCCGGGTCCGAGGCGCTCTGCACGGGGATCCTGACGGAGCCCCTGGCGTTGACGCAGGCGGTGATCGTCGTGTCGTCGCCGGCCGCGTTGGCGATCGCCATCCCCGAACCGCCGACGAGCAACCCGGCCAGCACGCCGACCGCCAGTGTGCTCTTCTTCCCGCTCATGGTTCTCCCGTTCAGGCGACACCACGTCGCCGCTGGCAGGAACCTTGCAAGACAGGCTTGGTGTTCTCTTGGAAACGACCACATCCGACGGGCCGGGTCCCTCGCCGACCTCCTCGACACCCTCGAAGTTCCACCGCGATGGCCGCGGGCGTGGACTCGCTCAACGTGGTGGCCGCCGCGATCGCGTGCCACGGGTTGACGCGCGGTGCCTTCGCGCGAGAGGAGCGAAGGTGGTGGCAGCCGCCCCGCACCGCTGATCTCGGCGTGCGAGGCGGTCCCGGGTCAGAGCCAGGGGTCATCCTCGTCGGGTTCACGGTGAGGAGTCGCGGGCTCGATCTCCTCAGCGGCGGGAGGCCGGACCTCCGACGTCATCTCCAGGGTGACGGCGGTGGTGGCGGCCAGGGTCGTGATGAAGACGGTCCACAGGAAGGGCGGCCAACCGGGAAAGGCGTGGCTGTTTCGCATGAGCTGAACGGACCACGCGGCTATCTCCGAGATAACGCCGAGAACGATCGCGCCCCCGAGAACAAAGGTAAGGAATCGCGTCGCGTCCAGCAGGTCCATCTCGTCTGTGATCAGTCCTCCGGCCATACGGATGACCTGGTGACCGGTGAAAAGGAAGGCCATGAGGCAACCGGCCGCCAGCAGCAGGCCGAGAACCGCTGTCGTCCAGGGGCTCAGGGCGGCCTTGACGAGCCACGGCCATGCCGTCTGAATCCACCAGGTCCACGCCGTGACGACCGCGGCGCGGGTGGATCCGCGGCTGATCGGTGCTATCAGCGCTATGCCGAATACGACGAGAAGATAAAACGTCACCTTCAGCGGGCTGTGCGGGCCGATCGCCCAGAACAGGATCAGGAGCATCACGGCCAGAAACGACAGGTCCACCCATGAGGACAGGTCCGCCTTGAGCAGGGGAGGCGGGAGATAGAGGAGCGGCAGGAGGTCCTGTTCGCCGCGGAGGTAGGTCATGAAGCCCTGCGGATTGCCCTGGTAGGTCTCCCACATGTTCCAGAGCACATTGGTGGCATAGAAAACTATGACCCATCGCGCCAGTTGTCTCCGCCGTGATGGACGGCTCGCTGTGATGGTGGACCATCCCCTTCGAATCCAGATGAATTCAAATGGCCATGTCACAGAACCGGCCGGCGACTTCGGTCGCCGTCGTTTCCGGGTTTCGACGCGAGAACGCCTTGCTGTGCCTCCCCATGCCGTCCCCCTCCGCGAGGAATACCCCCGGTCGCGCAGTCTCGACTTCAGCACGCTTTCCCTCCGGGCGCGTCTCCGGGGCCTCGATACCATGTGCTTCAGTTCCTACCAGGGTATTGCCCCGAATGTGGGTGCGGGAAGAAATGTCGGGCGCGCGGCCGTTTCCCCATTCGGAAGATCTTGGGGACGGCAGGCACCGCTCTCCGCGCGGCCGCACCCGGAGGGGGTGCCCGAGAAGATCATCCGTCAATTCGGCGACTTATTTAGGCGGTAATTGCGGAAATATATTATTTAATGCTGTTTTGTCGCATTCTTGTCGGTGATCTTTTTCCGGCGGCCGGCGAGAATCGCCACGCCCGGCTGACGGCGCCGTTCGGCGGCCGGACAGGTCGAGGTCACGCGCGTGCGACGATCACGATTCCGCCGCGGGCGCCGCGTCGGGCGCGGCGTCATCCGCCTCAACGGCGGCCGGTGCCGCGGGGCGGCGCGCGTCCACCTCGATCTCGATCTTCATGCGGGGGTCGGCGAGGCCGCACACGAGCATCGTCGCCGCGGGG
This sequence comes from Streptosporangium sp. NPDC049644, assembly GCF_040675205.1. Taxonomy (NCBI): domain Bacteria; kingdom Bacillati; phylum Actinomycetota; class Actinomycetes; order Streptosporangiales; family Streptosporangiaceae; genus Streptosporangium; species Streptosporangium sp. NPDC049644. The sequence goes on from NZ_JBFAOJ010000010.1 coordinate 35,128, forward strand.
CGGACCCCGCCGAAGCGGTCGCGCAGGGTCGGCCAGCAGGGCTCGAAGTCCTCGCGGTCGGGCAGCAGGTAGCGCACCCGGACGACGTCGGCGAACGAGCAGCCCGCCTCGCTCAGCGCCGCCTCGATGTTGCGCAGGCACTGCCCGGCCTGCTCGACCACGTCGTCGGAGATCGTCATGGTCGCGTAGTCGAAGCCGGTCGTCCCGGACACGTGCACCCGGTCGCCGTCGACCACCGCCCGCGCGTACCCGATCTGCTCCTCGAAAGTCGAACCACTCAGGATCGCGAACCGCTCTGTCATGCGGCAAACCGTAGGCACTCGGCGTCGGTACGTCCAATCCTTCGCGTTCTCGCGGTACGCGCGGTGGAGCGGCCGGGGATCGTCGTGCGACGGTCGGCCCGAGCGGTGCGCGCCGACAGTCCCCGCGCGGGCCCGCCACACAGGCTCAGAACGGGCGGAAGCCGGCGGAGCTCCCGTTCGGAGCTCCGACCGCCTCTGGTGATCCGGCTCAGGTGATCACTGTCAGCCGACGGCCGGGGCGTCTGTGCCGGGGAAGTCGAAGGCGAAGAGGTCTTGCCCGTACTTGACGAAGAGCCGATCCGGTGCGCGGAGATACGACCAGAAGAGCGTTTCGACGGCCGGGTGGCGAAAATACCAGCTCAGCCGTCCACTCCTGAGATCCCAGCCTTCGAGGCCGTCCGGCGTCTCGGTGATCGCGAGGGCTCCCGCGCCGCTGTGGAAGCTTACTGAGTCGTCCCAGGTATCTCCTGTCCACAGAGTCTCTCCGGTCAGGAGGTCACTCGCTCTGAACTCCTTGTTGACATAGGCGAGAGTCCGGCCGGACTGGGCCCAGGAGTTTGAAGTGGCCGGTTTGGCGGGCCAGCGGCGGCGGCCGGTGGCGACGTCGAAGGCGCCGATCCTGTACGGAGCGGTGGAGGCGCAGATGAGCGTTCTCTCCACGAGTCGCAGGCTGTAGGAAGGTTCATCCGCCGCGGGTCTGTACTGCGGCATCCGGCTGGGCGTGCTCCAGAGCTCCCGGCCGGTGAGCGGATCCACGGCTGCCAGGTTCAGATCCGGATCGAGGACGTAGAAACGCTCGCCGTCCGTGCAGTGCGCGTGCAACTTGCCCTGTCTGGACCAGCGCGCTTCGCCGTTACCTAGAGATATGGCGGCATAGGCCGGAGGGTCGTAGGCGCGTGTGCTCGCCAGCACGGTTCCCCGGCTGGGGAGCCCCTCCAGTATGTGGGGGGCCTCCTTCGGGGTGGTGGTGCTCCAGCGTTGTCTCCCGGTCGCGGCGTCGAGGCCGTGCAGGCGTCCGTCCGTGTCCTTCACCACGAGTACCGAACCAGCCGGGTAGGTCCCCTCGGGTTCGCCGTCGCGCAGTTCGGAGATCCACAGCACGTCGCCGATCCGCGGATCATAGGCGTTGATCGATTTCTCGTCGCCCAGCAGGTAAATCCGCTTGCCCCGGAGCTTGGGGAAGTATCCCGCGTGGTTGGTCTCGCCCTTCCAGATGGGCGTGCCGTCCTTCAGGGCGAAGGTATCGATCCCCGCCTTGTCGAGACAGAGGATCATCTCACCGAGCACGGCGAGATCGCCGTGCTCGCCGGAGACGGTGCGAGTCCAGATGGGCTGAGCACCGGGGGAACCGCTGGGTGAGCCGGTGGGCTGGACACGCTCGGTGGAGCGGCCTTTTCCCAAGACGGCCAGTACCGCGGCCGACCCACCTGCGACAGCTACGACGGCGGCACCACCGAGGATCAACTGGCGCCGGTTGGGCGATGGGGACAGGACCTTCGTCGGCTCCGGCGGTGACCTGGCCGGCTCCGGCGGCAGGGCGGGGCTGGGAGCGACGAAGAGCTCCGGTAAGCGGGCGACCTTCGGCCGACGCCGCGGGTCCTTGTCCAGACAGGCGGAAACCAGACCGACGAGCCCCGGCGGCGTGCCGTCGAGCCAGGGCGACTCGTACGCGGCACGGAACATCACCACCTGGAAAGGCCCGGTTCCGAACGCGGATCTCCCGGTAGCGGCGAAGGCCACCACCGCGCCGAGTGCGAACACGTCGCTCGCCGGAGTCAGCTCGTGCCCGGCGACCTGCTCGGGGGACATGTACCCGGCCGACCCGATGACACCGCCGGTGGCGGTGAGCGAGGTGCCGTCGGCGGCCCGGCTGATCCCGAAGTCGATCACCCGCGGGCCGTCGTCGGCGAGCAGGATGTTCGACGGCTTGAGGTCCCGATGGATGATCCCGGCACGATGGATCGCGGCCAGTGCCTCGGCCAGCCTTGCGCCCAGCGCCCGTACCTGCGCCTCGGCCATCGGACCACGGGTCTCGATCTCGCTCTGCAGCGAGGGGCCGGGCACGTACACGGTGGCCAGCCAGGGCACCGGCCCGTCGGGGTCGGCGTCCACGACCGGTGTGGTGAAGGCACCGCTGACCGCCATGGCGGCCTCGACCTCCGCCCTGAACCTGCGGCGGAAGGACGGATCGCCGGCGAGTTCGGGCCGTACCACCTTCACCGCCACGGCTCTCCCGCTGGCCGAGGTGGCGAGGTAGACCCGGCCCATGCCCCCTTCTCCCAGCAGCCGGACGATTCTGAACGGTCCGATGGCCCCGGTCTCGCCATCCCCGAGAAAGGTCATTTCCGGATATTACCGATACACATATGCTTCGTCAGGATGCTCCAGGGGGCGCGGCCAGGCAGATGCGGTTCGTACCGCCTGATCACAGCTCGGGTGGCGTCTGCTCGCTCGCCCAGTCCAGGAGCCGCGTCGCGGTCTGGAAGCGCCGGTCGGCGCTGGACTCGCCGAGGATGACGCCGACGAGGCGGTGGCCGTCGCGGTCGGCGGCGAACGACAGGCAGTATCCGGCGGCGCCGGTGTAGCCGGTCTTGAGGCCCAGGACCCCGGGAGTCTGGCCGAGCAGCTTGTTGGAATTGGTCCAGGAGTGCGCCCGGTGGACCTTGGACCTGGCCACCACGTGGCGCCTGCTGGAGGCGATGGCCCGCAGCACCGGGTCGCGCAGCGCGATCTCGGCCAGCTTCGCCTGGTCCAGGGCCGTGGAATGGCCGGGGGCCGGTTTCGGCAGGCCGTCGGCGCTGGCGTAGGCGGTGTCGACCAGGCCCATGGAGCGGGCGGTGGCGTTCATCTTCGCCACGAACCTCGTGTTGCCCGGCCCGTAGACGCGGGCCAGGGCATGGGAGGCGTCCGCGGCCGAGGGGAGCATGACCGCGTAAAGCAGGTCCCTGACGGTCAACCGCTCCCCGGCGCGCAGCGAGGCGTGGGTCGCGCCGTTCGAGGCCGCGTGCCGCACGTCCGCCGCCTGGATCGTGACGGTGTCGTCCAGCCTCGCCTCCCTGAGCACGACGTACGCCGTCATGACCTTGGTCAGGCTGGCCACCGGCATCCGCTTGCCGGCCTGCTTGCTCAGGTGGACCGCTCCGGTGCCCGTGTCGTACAGGTACGCGGCCCGCCCCGGCACCGAGGGCACGGAGGCACTCCCCTGCCCGGCGGGCGCGCTGCCGAGAACCGGTGCGGCGGCTTCGGTGATCAGGGCGGATGCCGAGGATCCGGTGGCCAGGGCCGGCGTCGGCGACGCGGCGACCAGGAGGGCCGTGGCGACCAGCGCCGCGCGGGTGATGAGGCGGATTCCCCCGTGATGCATGCGAGCCATGCTGACAGAGGCCACCGTCGATATGCGGAAGTTGGCTGTTTGGCTATGGAAAAGTTGACATCGGCGTCGGGCGGGCGAGGCCGGGAGAGGCGACTCTCGGTGCCGACGCGCCGAACGGCCCGAAGGCCCCGGAGCGAACGGAGACTCAGGGAGCGGCGGCCGGGCTCTCCACCTCGCTGCGGGCGACCCTGCGCCGGCGCCGGTGGACGAGCCAGGCGATCACCGCGATCGCCGCCACCGCCACCAGGCCCGCCAGGAGCGGCGACCGCACGACCAACTCCAGCCAGCCCCAGATCACCGAGTACAGGCCGAATGACGTCACCGGCACCCAGGTCAGGCAGCCGAGCGCGCTGGCCACGACGTACCAGGGATAGGAGATCCGCAGCACCCCGGCCACCCAGGGCAGCGTGTGGCGCAGCCCGGGCACCCAGAAGCAGGCGTAGACGGCGAGCGCGCCCCGTTTCCTGACGACCTTCTCGACCCGCAGGATGTTCTCCTGGCCGATCTTGGCGCCCAGCCGGGAGGTGTAGAGCCTGGAGCCCAGGACGTGGCCGACCCAGTAGTAGACCTGGAACGCGCCGAACAGGGCCACGCCGCCGACGATCACCCAGAGCCACAGGGGCATGCCCAGAAAGGCCGCGGAAGCCGGGTCAGGGATACCCGCCGCAACAGATCGCACTCTGAACATCACCGCCATGGTCGTTCCGCCTGCTTGACTCGATATTAGGCCAGGCTTACCTCATCCGTTATGGCGGAGCCCTCTCAGGCACACAGATTGCAAGCGGACGTCAACTCCAGAGCAACCGCCCCGGCATACACCTGGGAGTAACGGAGGAAGGTGTCTGTGATGGGTTCGCGTAGCAGTGTGGCGCCGGTGGTGGCGAGTGGAACCGCGAGTGTCGCCAAGCTGCTCGTCGCCACCCTTGCCTTTACCGGAGCCTACCTGGGGGTGGAGACCGCGTACGGCACCGGCGCCCGGACCCCGGCCGGCACGGCGAGCACGGCCGGCAGGGCGACGGAGGAACCGGTGCGGACCGTGGTGCTCTCCTCGCAGTCGATGCCGGCCATCACGGAGCGGGCCCCGGTGGCCGGTGAGGTCACCGTCAGCGAGATCGACGCGTTCGGTCCCTGCGACAGGCCCTACCGGGCCCGGAGCGTGGTCGGCAACGACGACCCCCGGGCCACCGTCTCCTACGGCTGGCGCCTGGAGCGCCGGAGCTCGAAGACCCACCGCTGGCACGCCTACCTGGGCACCGGCTCCGGCTTCACCGGCGAGGCCCAGGTCGTCGAGTGGCAGCCCAGGATCGTCAACAACCCCGGCTGGTACCGCGTCGTGCTCTCGGTCCCCGGCGACGCCCCGCTGCGCAGCGAGAAGTTCATGGTCGCCTGCTGAGGCCGGTCAGCCGCCGAGGGAGCGCCGCGCCGCCTCCACCCACCGGCTCACGCCGACCCGCTCGGCCACCGCGAGGGCGTTCTCGTAGTGCGGCCGCACCGCGTCGGTGAAGCCCAGCCGCAACGCCAGGTCGCCCAGGGTCAGGGCGACCGGCCAGAGTGCCACCACGCCGGTGCCGGCGCCCGCGATCCGGTCGGCGAACGGCTTCAGCGTGTCGTACGCCTCGATCATCCGCTCCCGGTCGTCCAGCAGCATGCCCGCCAGGGCCCGCCAGATCATCGCCAGCTCGTAGAGGAAGTCCGGGCGCACCGGCGTCTTCACCGCGATGACGGCTCTCGCGTCGCGATGATGACCCGCGGAGGCGAGGGCCACCGCGTAGGCGTCGAGTGTCCATTTGGCCCCGCGCTGGTGCGCCTCGGCCAGCGGCCCGACCATCTCCGCGGCCTGCCCGTTGACCAGGTTCAGGCAGAACGTGGTGATCAGCGGCAGGTCCTGGCGGCCCTCCAGCATGCCGGCCCTGGCGGTCAGCCGGGCGGCGTCGCGGTAGGCGCGCTCCGCCCCGGCGAAGTCACCGGCGATCATCAGGCGCTGCCCGGCGTACCAGGCGACCACTGCGGCCGGCGCGGACAGGCCGTACTGCCTGGCCAGCTTCTCGGTGGCGGCCACGTGCGCGTCGGCCTCGGCGAACGCGCCCGAGGCGGCCGCGCACTCCATCAGCACGAGGTGGGCCAGTGCCTGCACCGAGATCTGCCCGGTCGCCCTGCCGACCTCCAGCAGTTCCCTGCCGATGACCTCGCGCTCGCCCACCGGCGTGATGCCGTACGACTGGCGCAGCCGCCCGCTCAACGCGGTCGCGAGCAGGGCGGGGTCACCGGATCGCCTGGCCAGTTCCTCGGCCTCCAGCGAGGCCTGCTCGCCCCGGGGGGTGGCCGACCCCTCCAACTCCAGGGCGAGCGTGGCCAGCAGGCTCGCCCGCAGCGACTGCTCACCGGCGGGCAACTCGACCAGCGCCTGCTCGGCGACGTCGACGATCTCCCAGGCGGTACGGGTGAAGTCGCGGGCCATGCCCTTGTGCGGCACCGCCAGCGAGGCGGCCACCCGGGCGGTGAGCTCCAGGTTGCCCAGCGGCAGTGCGGCGTCCATCGCCTCACGTCGCCGCCTGCGGGCCGCGGCCATGTCGCCGCAGAGCGCCAATGCCTTGATCAGCCGCAGGGTGAGCAGCAGGCGCTCCCTGGTGCTGTCGGGGGTGTGGGTGATGCCCGACCTGTCGAAGGCGGCGATGGCCTGCTCCCACAGGGTGGCGGCCTCGCGGTGGGCGAAGCGGCGCTCGGCCTGTTCGGCGGCGAGCTGGGCGTAGTGCACCGCCTTGATGGCGGTCTCGCTGGTGCCCGCCGAGTCGTAGTGGTGGGCCAGCGCGGCCACGTCACCGGGATTCCTGCGCTCGATCACCGCGGCCACCGTGGCGTGCATCCGGGAGCGGCGCAGGCGGGAGGCGTCGGAGTAAAGCGTGTCGCGGACCAGGTCGTGGTCGAACCGGAGCATGCCGGGGCCCGGCTCGGTGACCAGCCCGGCGAGCAGCGCCGCCTCCACCGCGTCGACCACGGCGTCCTCGTCGCCGGAGACGTCGACCAGCACGTCCACGTCGACATCGCGGCCGATCACCGCGGCCTGCAGCAGGATCTGCTGGGCGGCCGCGGGCAGCCGGGAGATCCGCCTCCGCAGCACGTCACGGACGCCGGACGGGACGCCGGAGATCACCTCGGCGGCCGTCGCGCGGTCGCTCACCGCTTCGGCGTCGAGCAGGCGCACCGTCTCGCGGACGAAGAAGGGGTTGCCGCCGGTGCGCTCGACGATGCTGTTGACCGCGTCCTCGTCCACCTCGCGCACGCAGGTCGCCCGGACCAGCTCAGCCACCGCCTTGGTGTCGAGCCCGGTGAGACCGACCCGGACGGGACCAAGCCTGGCCAGCGCGGCCAGCACGTCGGCCTGCTGGTCACTCAGCTCGCTGTCGCGGCAGGTCAGCACCAGCAGCACCCGGCTGGTGGCCAGCAGGCTCGGCAGCGCGCGGAGCAGTGCCAGCGTCTGGTCGTCGGCCCAGTGCAGGTCCTCCAGGGTCAGCAGGATCGGCGTCTCCTTGGCGACGGCGGCGAGGTAGCCGCCCACCGCCCGGTGCAGCCGGAATCCGCCGGAGGCCTGGTCGTCGTCGGGCTCGGGGGCCGCGTCGTCCAGCAGCGGGGCCAGCAGCGCGGCGTACTCGCCGGGACCGGCTGCGTTCACCAGGGTGCGCAGGATCTCGACCCAGGCCCAGCCAGGGGGGGTGGCACTGCTGTCGGGGCAGGCCCCGGAGGAGATGCCCCACCCGTCCTCGGACAGCCGCCTGTTGAGCTGGCGGACCAGGGTGGTCTTGCCCGCGCCCGCGTCACCACTGATGATCGCGACCGTGAAACGGCCGGTCCTGGCCGCGGCGGTGGTCAGCCTGCTCAGCTCCGCGTCGCGGCCGACGAACGGCTCGGGCTCCAGTGGGGGAAGCTCCACCTGGGCCACCGCCGGCCTGGGCGGCCAGGTGTCGGCGGTCACCTGCTGGCGCTGCCTGGCCGGCGGCGGGGTGGCGAGCTGCAGGCCGGGGTCCTGGGACAGGATGTCGGACTCCAGCTTGCGCAGCGCCGGGCCGGGGTCGATCCCGAGCTCCTCGGAGAGGATCGTGCGCGCCCTGCGCAGCGCCGCCAGCGCCTCGCCCTGCCGCCCGCAGCGGTACAGGCCCAGGGCCAGCAGCCGCCAGCCCTCCTCACGGAGCGGGTGCTCGGTGGTCAGCGCCTCCAGGTCGGGCACCGCCTCCGCGGGCATGCCCATCCGCAGGCCGCTGTCGGCGTGCCGCTCACGGGCCACCAGACGCAGCTCTGCGAGCCGGTTGACCTCGGCCTCGGCCCACGGCTGGTCGGCGAAGTCGGAGTACGGGGTGCCGCGCCACAGGCCCAGGGCCTTCTCCAGGCGAGGCCGCGCGGAGGCGGGGTCGTCGCCCTCCAGGTGCTCTCCGGCGGTGCGGACCAGCGTCTCGAAGCGGAGCGCGTCGACCTGCTCGGGGGCGGCGCGCAGCGCGTAGCCCGAGGCCACGGTCACCAGCAGCCGGTTGGGACCTCCGCGTGGCCGGCCGGGCTCCAGCACCCTGCGCAGCCGGGAGATGTAGACCTGAAGGCCCGACTGCGCGCCCTTGGCCGCGTCGTCGTCCCACAGGTCGTACAGCAGGGAGTCGACAGGGACGACCTGTCCGCGCGCGACGAGCAGGCGTGCCAGGACCGCACGTTGCCGGAGCCCGCCCAGGTCGAGCTGGTCCTCACCGGAATGCGCCTCGACCGGGCCGAGAACTCGGAACGCCACCATGTCAGCCGCCACGCTATGTGGGCCTTCCAATCGCACACAAGGTATTTCCCAATCTAGCGGCTGATCGACTCCTTTTCAGGGGCCGGTGCGGCGTTCTCACGCCGGCGCAGGAACGACCACGCGCCGAGCGCCAGTCCACCGAAGGGGATTTCGACAGTGTAGGTCCAGAACCCGAAAAGCAGTGCGGCGGCGGTGGCGGAGTCCAGCGGCGCACCGAAGAAGACCAGCGCGCCGATGGTTCCGGCCTCCATTATCCCCGTACCGCTGGGAGTCACCAAGGCCGTGGTCAGCACCCGGGACAGGGCGAAGGCGGCGATCGACTGGGCCAGACCCGGGTAGGCGCCGGTCGCGTGCAGGCAGACGACCAGGATCAGCCACTGGAAGCCGAGGAAGAAGATCATGCCCAGGGTCAGCCCGGCCCAGCGGTTCCGCACGATCTCGGAGGTGTCGGCCCGCAGCTTGGCCAGCGCCTCGGAGGCGGCGTGGTCGCCGGGGCGGATCCGGTGGGGGAGCAGGCGGGTGAGGGCGTCGAGGACCCGGCCCAGGACGTCGGCGGCGCGGTCCCAGTAGAGCGCGACGGTCACCACGGCGACCAGTACCAGGATGGACATCGCGCCCGCCCAGCCGGCGCTGGCCACCGCGGGGCTGAGCGGCTGCCCGCTGAACAGCAGGGCCACGATTCCCGCCGCGGGCAGCAGGAACCGGAACAAGGTGTTCCAGATGCCGCTGGTCAGCGTGGAGACCACGACGGCCCGGACGGAGAAACCCCAGCCCTTGGTCATCGCGAACGTCATCGCCACCCCGGCCGCGCCGCCGAAGGGGAGCAGGTTGCTCACCGCGCTGCCGCCCGCGTTCAGCGTCAGGGCCTGCAGGTGGGTCAGGCCGGGAAGGGAGGCGGTCAGCACGAACGTGTAGGCCAGCAGGCTGAGCAGCCAGACGCCGGCCATCAGCGCGACCTCTCCGGGCCCCAGCCCGGCGAACTGGGCGCCGATCTGTGACCAGGAGACGTGCTTGCCCGTCAGGGCCGCCACTATCTGGGGTAGGAAGATCACAAGTGTGGCGGCCAGCGCCAGCGACGCGACCGACAACCCAACCTGGAGCAATCTGCTCTTCACGTAACACCCCTGCCCCAGTGTGCCGCTTCCGGACTCATCCTCGGGGAGGAGTTTCGAACGGGTGCCTCAGGCGGGAGCCCAGGGGGACGTCCCGCCTGACGTACCACTCGGTGCCGAAGACCAGGCGGTAGAGGGGCTGGGGGATCTTGAGCATGACTCCGAGCGTGCGGGTGTCGGCGCCGGTGGCCTGGGAGGCGTGGGCGGCCATGCTCGCCCGCTTCTGGCGGGTGAAGCGCCGCACGCCGACCCGATGGGTGATCACCTCGCCGGGGGAGTAGGCCCGCTCGAAGGCGCGGATGTCGAGCTGCGGGTAGAACCTCCGGACGAGCCGCAGCCCCCGCAGCAGAGGGTCACGGTTGACCGTGGCCTCCAGCACGATCGGGGTTTTCGCGATCTCGGCGGCCCGGCCGCCGACCCGGTGCACCTGGACGTGGTCGGGGTGCCCGTAGCCTCCCGCCGGATCGTAGGTCGTCAGCAGGTCGGCCTTCTCCTCGGTGAGGACGGCGGCCAGCCGCCGGGCGGCCTCCTCCGCGTCGGCGTCGATGAAGGCGTTGTCCGGCCTATCGTCGGCGATTCCGCCGCCGGGGGCCAGCCCGGAGTCCCCGTAGCCGAGGTTCACCACCCGGGCGCAGCCGAGCGCGGCCGCCGACGCGTAGAGCTCGGCCATCCGGGCGGCGCCCAGGGCTTCACCGGGTTCGAGGTCGGCCTGGCCTCGCTCACCCGAGGTCGCCACGACGAGCACCACCCGGTGTCCCTCGGCGGCGAGCATCGCCATGGTGCCCGCGGTCAGCAGGGCCTCGTCGTCGGGATGGGCATGAAAGAACACCGCTGTCTTGACGTTGCTGATCAGGCTGACTCCGTTCGCGAGGGCTGGATGTGCCCTCGGGGGGCACGCAGGCATGATCTCACGCGGGTCTACGCTGGCATCGTGAGGATCCTCCACATCAGTGACTGTTACCTGCCGCGCCTCGGTGGGATCGAGGTGCAGGTCGCCGATCTGATCCGGATGCAGCGGGAGGCCGGTCACCATGTCGAGGTGGCGACCGCCACCCCGGGGGAGCCTCTTCCCGGAGTGCACAGGATCGTCGCGGGACTCCCCTTCGACCTGCCGGTCCACCCGTTCGGGGTGGGACACCTGCTCCGTCTGCTGAAAGCGCGGCGCCCTGAGGTGGTGCACGTGCACACCGGCGCGGTCTCGCCGTTCGCCTGGATGGGCGTGCGGGCGGCGACGCGGGCGGGGCTGCCCCTGGTCGTCACGGTGCACAGCATGTGGGACCCGGTCACCAGGGCGCTCTACCGAGGACTGCGGCTGCTGTTCGGATGGCACCGCTGGGGGCTGGTGGGCACCGCGGTGAGCGAGGCGGCCGCCCTGCCGATCCGCGCGGTGGCCGGTCCCGGCGTGCCGGTGCACGTGGTCTCCAACGGCCTGGACGTCTCCGGCTGGCGCGCCGTATCCCCCGCCGTGGATTCCGTTTCTGCGGATTCCGTACGGTCCGACCCGGTGCATGTCGTCGCGGTGGGGCGGCTGGCGCCCCGCAAGCAGCCGGTCCGGCTGCTCCGGCTCCTGCGGGAGGCCCGTGCCCTGGTGCCTCGGGAGACGCCGATGCGGGCCACGATCGTCGGGGACGGCCCGGCCCGATCGCGGATGGAGCGCTATCTGAGGGCCAACGGGATGACCGGCTGGGTCTCGCTTCCCGGCCGCTACAGCCGCGACCAGATCCGCGAGCTGCTCGCCGCGACGGACGTGTTCGTCGCTCCCGCGCCCCGCGAGTCCTTCGGGCTGGCGGCGCTGGAGGCCAGGTCGGCGGGGGTACCGGTGGTGGCGCGCGCGCAGAGCGGGGTGGCCGACTTCGTCCGGCAGGGCAAGGAGGGATTGCTCGGGCGGAGCTTCGACGACCTGGTCGCGTCGGTGGCCAGGCTGGTGCGCGACCATGAGCTGCGCCGGGCGATCGCGGCGAACAACCGGGAGACCGAGCCCGTCGGCAGTTCCTGGCCCACGGTGCTGGAAGGCTTCGAACGCTGTTACGAGCAGGCCCGCACCCGCGGGGCCTGACGGGTCCGCGGCCCCGTGCGGTCCGGGGGAACACTCGGGTCGGCGCCTTTTCCGCCCCGGCCGGGGGCAGGTGAAACGGCGAGGCCCCTGCCGTGCGGTGGCAGGGGCCTCGGGGGATGTTCGGTACGGCCGCCGCGCCGCACTGCCCCCCGCAGGCGGAGCGGCGACCGTACCGGGAGTGCCTCCTGTCGCCAGGAGGCACGGGTCCGGTTACGAGCAGGCGGCGACGAGCTTGTTGCTCGCCTCCTGGATCTTCGTTCCGAACGTCCCGGCGGCCGTGGCCGCGGCGGCCGGGTCGTTCGGGTCGATCTTGAACGACCCGAACGACGTGGAGAGGTCGGTGAGCGCGGCGGCCAGGTCGCCGTCCGCGGTGTCCGCCAGAGCCTTGAGGTCGGCGGCGAGCTTGGCGGTGGCGTCGTTGAACTTGCCGAGGTCACCGGCGCCCGCCGTGGCGGCGGTGCTGTAGTCCGTGAAGATCTTCGACCAGGCGGCCTCGGCGCAGATCGCGTCGTTGGTGGACGACCCGCCGCAGGCGGCGGTCATCGATATGAGAGCGGCCCCCGCGGCGGCGACGGCGATGCGGCGGGAGGAAAGGGCGCGGAACATTTTTGCCTTTCATTGCATTTCGTGACAGGCAAGACGGTAAGCATAGGGGCTTGCGCGCCACTTTCATCGTGCTTACAGAAGTGACTCAAGTGACCCGGTGTGATTTCCCCCTCGCGGTGGGTAAGAGCGGAGTATGGCTGAGGTGATCGTCGAATCCGGTTCCGGTCAGCGCTCGCTCAAGCGGGTCATCGGGCGCAGGGTCCTGCTGCTGTTCGTGGTGGGCGACATCCTTGGCGCGGGGATCTACGCGCTGGTCGGGAAGGTCGCGGGCTATGTCGGGGGAGCCCTGTGGCTGCCCTTCCTCGTCGCCTTCCTGCTGGCGGCGCTGACGGCGACCGCCTACGCCGAACTCGTCGGTAAATATCCGCAGGCAGCAGGTGCTGCGCTTTATGTGAATAAAGCGTTCAATATCCCTTTTGTTACCTTTATTGTGGCGTTCGCGGTGATGATGAGCGGGATCACCTCGGCGAGTGCCGCGGCGCGGGCCTTCGGCGGCAACTACCTCGCGGAGTTCGTCACGCTGCCGGTCGTCGTCGGCGCGTTCATCTTCCTCGGCCTGGTCACCCTGGTGAACTTCGCCGGCATCTCCGAGTCCATCAAGGTCAACGTGGTGCTGACGATCATCGAGGCGTTCGGCCTGCTGGTCATCATCGCGATCGGCATCTACGCCCTGCTGTCCGGTGACGGCGAGCCGTCCCGGGCCCTGGAGTTCCACCCGGTCAACGGCGCCTTCCTCGGCGTTCTGGGAGGCACGGCGCTCGCCTTCTACGCGCTGCTCGGTTTCGAGGACTCGGTCAACCTGGCCGAGGAGGCCAAGAACCCGCAGCGGGACTTCCCCCGGGCGCTCTTCGGTGGCCTGGCCGTCGCGGCGATCATCTACATGGGGGTCGCGTTCACGGCGACCATGCTGGTCGACACCAGGACGCTGACCACCTCGTCCGGCCCGTTGCTCGAAGTGGTCAAGGTCGCCGGACTGGCGTTCCCGCCCAAGTTGTTCGCTCTGATCGCGCTGCTCGCGGTGGGCAACACCGCGTTGATCAACATGCTCATGGCCTCGCGCCTGGTCTACGGCATGGCGCGGGAGGGGATCGTGCCGCGGATCTTCGCGTCGGTCCATTCGACGAGATCCACCCCGTGGGTGGCCATCGTCTTCACCGTGGGGGTCGCGGCGGTGCTGGTGGCCACCGGCGACGTGGGCAACCTGGCCGACACCACGGTGCTCCTGCTGCTCTGTGTCTTCATGATCGTCAACGTGGCGGTGCTGGTCCTGCGCAGGGAGCAGGTGGACCACGAGCACTTCCGGGCGCCGAGCTGGATGCCCGCCCTGGGAGCGCTGGTCTGTCTCGTCCTGGCGCTGCCGATCACCGGCAGGGGGGCGGACGTCTACATCCGAGCGGGGGTCCTGCTCGCGATCGGGATGATCCTCTGGTTCGTCAACCGGCTCTTCCTGTCAGAAGGGCAGAGTTCGTCCTGAGGGGGTGCGGAGGTCGAGGGGGGCGGGCTTCCGAGGTGGCCGTGGCTTTTGGAGGATTAGGGCCTTTTTCATGTCCTACTCCCTCTTTGTTGGAGTTCGAGAGAGACTACGCCAGCTGACTGACTTTTTCGCAGATTTTTTCGCCGAGCGCGGACCGGGCGGAGGCGGAGGTATGGGGCCGGCGTCCCGGCTGTGTGGTTGATGGGGCCAGTCATGGCGGCTTGAGGGCTGAGGCGCGTTGTGCCGGTAGGGTACGGGGCTCGTGTTTCCGGCAGAGGCACCGTCTGTTCCAGGTAGGCGACCTCGTGATCGCGCGGGGAGATCCGGGGGACTCAGCGGCGGAGCACGAAGGCTCTCTCGTCGTCGCCGATGCCGACCGAGCCCACCGCCCACAGCATGCCGGTGCCCGGCACCCGGGCCAGGCCGGTGTCGCCGACGTCGTCGGTCTCGTCGTACTGCTGGGTGGCGGTGTAGGCGCGGAACAGCGGACCGTACTCGCGTGACCAGGCGGTGCCGTCGAAGCGCAGGATGAGCACCTGCCCCGGGTGGTCGGCGTCGACGCCGCTGATCCACAGGTCGCCGGGTCCGAAGGCGGTGACGCCGTGCAGGACGCCGCGCGAGACCGGCGGCTCGGCCCGGGTCCAGCGGCTTCCGTCCCAGCGGATGACCAGCGGCTGCGCGCCTTTCGGGTCCGGCCGCGCGTCCGGGGCGGTGGAGATCCGCCCGACCGCCCACACCTCTGTCGGAGAGACCTGCCAGACCCGGTTGAGCCTGCCACCGGGGATCTGGGGCGTCTCCGTCTGCTCCCACGATCCATCCACGCCGTGCCAGACCAGCGGTGCACCGGTCGCGCCCGTCCCCGTCACCCAGACATGTCCCTTCCTGAAGGTGACCGCATCGAGGATGCTCTTCTCGATGTTCAGCGCGTTGCGGAACTCGCCGTCCCGCCATTCCACGACGACGGCCCCCGAGGGGCCGTTGGCGACGAACCACGCGGTGCCGCCGCTCGTCGCGACGTCCGCCAGCCGGTAGTCCTCGGCCACCCCGAAGGGCCGGTGCGTGCTCCACGCCCGCCCGTTCCAGTGCGCGGCGAACGGGCTCGAGCCGTTGCCCGCCACCCACACGTCGTCGGGGCCACCCGCGCTGACCGCCTCCAGGTGGTAGGCGTCGACCTCGCCCAGGGGCACCTGTCGCCAGCGACTCCCGTCCCAGCGGAGGACCGCGGGCGTGCCCTCCCGATCCTCCGCGCTGTCCTGGTATCCCACGGTCCAGGCGTCCCGGGGGCCGGTCGCCGCCACGTCGAGCAGTGCCGTGGCGCCCGACAGCTTCGAGCCTCCCGCCTCCACCGCCCACTCGGCGGACGCGGCGATCACCGTGTTCGCCGGGGAAGTCGCCGCGGGATTCCGGGACCCGGCATCGGGAGAGGCGGTGGCCGGGAGCGTCAGGCTCTGGGAGTCCGGACGATCCGGCGTCGGTGTCGAGCTGGGTTCGGGCGCCGTCCGGCCCGCGCCGCACGCGGCGATCAGGAGCGTTCCGATGACCGTGACCGCCATCGGGCGCGGTTTCAGCATGTCGTCATTGTTCCTTATATCACCATCGGTTGGTCGTGCCCGCCAGGATTGGAACCGCCTGTTCGGGGGCACCTGGCACATAGTCAGGAGGGGATACCGATGTCGAGGGGCGAAGACGGTGCGGGATTCCACATCCGGGCCGACAGGCACCGTCACTTCACAACCCTGTACGCGGCGGGGGCACTGGACTACGGGTCCGCACCCCTGTTGAAGGAGCAGGCCGACATCGCCCTGCGGGCGACCGATCACCCGCGCCTGGTGATCGACCTCACCGAGGTCACCTTCTGCGACTCCACCGGGTACGGCGTGCTGATGTACGCCCTCACCCGCGTCCGTCGCCTGACGGGCTCGCTAGTCCTCGTCGGCCTCTCCACCGCGATGAGGAACCGGCTGAGCCGCCTAGGAGTGGCAGAACTGTTCGACACCCGCCGTACGGTCGAGGAGGCGAAGAAGGTGTTTCCCGGAACGACGTGAACGACCGGTGAGACCGGTGTGCTCCGTGGTCTACCAGGGGGGTTCACGGCGTATGAGACAGTTGTGTTGTTTGGTACAAGGTAGGTCAGAAGGTTGGTCATGTTCGTGGGAAATGAGGCGGAGCCTGCTTTCACCGCCACCTCGGGGTTGCACGGCACCGCGCTCGTCGTGCGGGCGAGTGGAGAGCTTGATCACTACCACACGCGCGTGCTGCGGGAGGAGATGGGAAGGGCGTGGGGTGCCCTGCCCTCGCAGCTTCTCATCCTCGACCTGTCGGCCCTGACCTTCTGCGACTCCTCGGGGATCGGCGAGTTGCTCCAGGTTCGCCACCACGGCCTGAGCGAGGGGGTGCGGGTCATCCTCACCGGCGTTCAGGGCAACCTCGCCCGGCGGCTCAACCTGGCCGGTCTGACCCAGGTGTTCGAGATGTTCCCCTCCGTGGCCGAGGCGCTGGAAGCGGCCTGAGGCGGGGTTCCGCACGACGCGCGACCGTCGTGCGAGATCAAACGGTGCCCTCGCCGACGAAGGTCTCGAAGAGCCGATCGTGATCGAGCGCGGTCGTGATGAACGTCTGGCTGCCGGCGGCCGGCCGCGCGCCCCACGCGCCGCCCTCCTCCCGGACCATCTCGACCTCCGCCCAGCCGGCGATGGCGTGGTCGATGGCCACGCAGGCCGCGGTGGGGTCGTGCAGCAGCTTTCCCCCCGGCTTCTTGCGCAGGTAGTGCTCCATGCCCGAGAACACCAGGGCGAGTCCGGCCGTGCGGTCCCGGTACGGCCGCAGCCGCTCGTGGAACTCCCGGTCGTAGCGAACTCCGTGGGTGACGTTCTTGGACACCAGTTCGCGCCGGGCGATCCGGTCGCCGGACGACAGCGCGAGCCGGGCCGCCCCGGGGGCGCCGTTGAAGTTGAACGTCGGACACGCGGTACGGCCGTCGAACTTCGGCAGCCGGTGCTCGGGCGGCACGACGTTGTCACCGGCGAACCCGCCCTGGGCCACCCACCGGCTCAGCCTCACCCCCGCCTGCTCGTCGAGGAACCGCCGGAGGTTGTGCAGCGGCCCGCCGGTGAGAAGCGTGGCCCGGGGGTGGTGCTCCAGGGTCCGGGCGATCAGGGCGCCGGGCGGGGCGTCCGGCAGAGCCGGCACGGGAGTGCCGAGCCAGCGGTGATGGAAGGCGGACACGTGGTCCTTGCCGGTGCCGGGATCACTGGCGCCCACCGGGACGTCGTCCCGGCCGACCAGCCCGAGCACACGCCGGACCAGCCCGACCTGGGCCGGTGATCCCGGGGTGACGGTGACGGCGCGCAGCCGTACCGCCGGATGGGTCGCGACCAGGCACAGGGTCAGCACGTCGTCGGGATCCTGGGTCTCCAGATCGAACAACAGATCCAGCATCGTGTCTCGCGACCCTCCTGCGTTGTGGTGAGAAGTCCACTGATCGTATGAACCCGTAAGGAGATGACGCGAGTCATTTAGCGCGATCATGCCGCTTGGTCAGATCCCTGGTCGATTGTCCGGCATGTCGTGAAGTGTCAACTCTCGCGCCGCTCAGTCGGTGCGACGGGAAGAATCCCCGGGGTTCAGACCGGGTAGGAGTTCAAGCTCCAAGTGTGATCCACCGAGGGGGAGAGGGGCTTCCATGGCCGAGGAACCGTCGAGGCTGGCCGGCCTGCTGTATGAGATCGGGCTGCTCAAGCGCTACCGGCGCACGGGCTGGCTGGTCGCGGGAGTACGGGACCCGGAAAGCATCGCCGACCACTCCTTCCGGACAGCGATCATCGCGAGTGTGATCACCGCGTTGGAAGGCGGCAACCCCGAGCGGGCGGCCTTCATGAGCCTGTTCCACGACACGCAGGAGTCGCGGGTCACCGACATCCCCTACCTCGCCAAGCCCTACCTGAAGGCGGCACAGAACGAGGAGGTCACCGCGGACCAGGTGCGCGGTCTCCCCGGGCCCGTGGCGGAGATGGTGAGCGGCGCGGTCGAGGAGTACGAGGAGAAGACCAGCCTCGAAGCCGTCTGCGCCCGTGACGCGGACAAGCTGGAGTGCCTGATCCAGGCGATCGAGTACCGCGAGCAGGGGTATCAGAACATGCAGCCGTGGATCGACAGCTCGCTCGCCGCGCTGAAGACGCCGTCCGCCAAACGCCTCGCGGACGAAGCACTCGGCACGGGGTCGCTCGAGTGGGTGACACGCGTGCTCAACGGGGACCAGGACACCTGACGCTCGCCGGGCGGTCCCGGGCGGGGAGGGCACAGGGCGTGTCCACAGCCTTGAGGAAGGGCGAGGCGGGTGTTCCGGCGGAGTACGGGCCGGTGCCCCGGCCCTCGGGCCGGGGGAACCCCTCCTCGCCATCCCGGCCGGAGGCGGCGAGAAGGAGGTGTCCGGAGCCGGAGGTGCCGCCTTCGAGGCGACGGTGCTCGGTGATGTCGATCTCTCCGTAGCGGGGGATCATCCGCGGGTCTTCGTACGATCTCGTCGGCCGAGGAGGTCAGGCGGCGACCTGCTCCCGGCGGAGCCGGACGCCGCCGACGCGGCCCTCGCGCTCGCGGAGGATGGTGCGGAGCACCCGAAGGCCGTCGCGGACGGCGTGCAGGTTGCTGGCGCCGTGGATCCGGCTGCGCTCGTGGCTGGGAACCTCGCGGATGACGAGCCCGGCCTGGGCGGCGCGGATGTTCATCAGGGTCTCGATCTCGAAGCCGTCGCAGTCGAGGTCGAGCGCGTCCAGGTGGCGGGCCCAGAAGGCGTTGTAGCCGTAGCACAGGTCGGTGTAGCGGGTGCCGTACAGCCGGTTGGTCATCTTGGTCAGCACCGCGTTGCCGAGCGAGCGGATCGGGCTGATGTCGTCGGATCCTCCGCCGGGGGCGCAGCGCGAGCCCTTGGCGAAGTCGGCGCCCTCGACCAGCGCGGTCACGAAGGCGTGGATCTCCTTGCCGTCGGTCGATCCGTCGGCGTCGATCATGACGATGATGTCACCGGTCGCGGCGGCGAAACCCTCGGTGAGAGCGTTGCCCTTGCCTTTGCCGGTCTGCCTGACGACGCGCAGCCCGGGCCGGAGGGCCTTGGCCACGGCCACCGTGTCGTCGATGGAGTTGCCGTCGACCAGGATCACCTCGTCGATCCAGGACGGCAGGGTCGCGAAGACGTGGGGGAGGTTCTCAGCCTCGTTCATGGCGGGGACGACCACACTGACACTGAAGGCGAAAGGGGCGCTGTTCATGTGTATAAGGTCTACCGAACCGCCTGCAGAACGCTTGAAAGCCCCTTGCAAGTCCGTCTGGGATGGAAGACCCCGCCCCCGGGTGTGCGGGGAGGGTCTCTTCGCCGACGGTCAGAAAGGGAGCGTACGGCCCGAGGGGCTGCGCAGGTCGAGCGGTACCGGGTTGCGGGGGGGACGGGGGCGTTGCACGACCAGGATCCTTTTCACGATGCCGCTCCATTCTGGGCTGGATCATCGGGTGTTACCCATGTCAGCCCCAAGAATCACCTATCTCCGTATCACATGAAGAACACTGGCCACACGCTCCGCGGCCGTGGCGACGTCCTCCGCGTGGCCGATGCGACCGGCCCAGGACAACCAGAACCACCACTCGCCGTCGTCCTCATGGGCGGCTAGCACGTCCTCGGTCCTGGCGGGGGCCATCGGGTTGATCACATGGAGCCTTGGATAAAGCCCCGCTGCCGACCTCAGGCGTACCTGGAAGGCGTGTGCCTCCAACTGGGCTGCCAACCGACGCAGGTGGTCGACGGCCTCGCCGCGTTCTGCCATCATCCGGATCACTCCTGGCGGACACTCGTGACTTGCCTCTTTGCAGAGTGCGGTTTCGTGGCACTTGAGGCAATCGGTCCTTCCGCAAACCCCCTCGGGATCAGTGGAATAGACCGGAAAGTCATGGATGTTCCGTGGAGAAACCGCGAATAAAAGGAATCCGGCGCACGGACGCGTTTACGCTGTGGTGCGCCCTTGTTAATGTTGCGTAAACAGCGACCGGGAGAGGGACGCCGTGGCCCGAGGTGAGCACTCGCCCGCATGTGCGCGACGCTGGCGCGAGCAGGCGGCGTCCAGGCAGTGGACCCACTGGCAGACCGCGCAGGCCATCCACGGTTGCTGCGGGGTGAGCCTGCTCAAGGCGCACCGTTTGGCCAGGGGATGGTCGGCCAGGCAGTCCGTCCAGGAACTGGAGGAGCTCTGTGAGCGCCAGGACCTGGGCGAGGCGCGGGCCAGCATCGACCTGCTCAACGCCTGGGAGAACAACCGGGCCAGACCGCGCCCGCAGACCATCGATCTGCTGGCCCGGCTGTACCGCGCGAACGCCGTCAGGTTGGGCCTGGCCGGAGACTACTGTGAGGACGGCGGAGGCGCCAAGGTCGTGGTCGTCTCCGGCGGTGAGGGACGCTCGCCCTACCAGACCGAGGAGCGGGAGCGGTCCGAAGACGACATCGAGCGACGGGCGCTGTTCCACCAGGCCCTGCTCGGTTCGCGGTCCGTGATGACGGGCCGGCTACTGGCCGAGGTGGAGCGGACCCGTCAGGACCTGGACCGTACGCTCGCCATCTCCACCGTCTCCGAGGAGCAGCTCGACCGGCTCGACGAGCAGGTGCTGCGCTACCGGCGCGAGTACATCAGCAGCGCGCCGGTGCCGATGCTCTACCGGCTCATGCTGGAGCTGTCGGACGTCAGGACGCTCTCCCTGACCCGTCAGCCCGCGATGGCCCAGCGCCGCCTGCTCAACGCCACGGTCATGCTGGCGCTGCTGTCGGCCGACGCGCTGATGAAGCTCGGCGACACCCGTCAGGCCCACGCCTGGTACGGCACCGCGCGCAACGCCTCCGACGACATGGGCGACGTGCGGCTGCGCGCCCTCGTCCGGGCACAGCAGGCGATGCTGCCGTACTACTACGGAGACCTGGCCGAGACCGTGCGGCTGGCGCGTGAGGCCAGGATGCTCGCGGGGAGCGCGCCCAGTTCCCCGGCGGCGCTCGGCGCGGCGGCCGAGGCGCGGGCACTGGCCCGGATGGGCGAGCACAAGGCGGCCAGGGTCGCGCTGGCCGAGGCGGAGCGGATCTTCGCCAGGATGCCCCCCGAGGGCCACGACCACCTGGCCTTCCGCTTCTCCGAGCGGCGGCTGCAGTTCTACCGGATCGGCACCCTGATCGAGCTGGGTGAGGATGTCGACTGGAAGCCGGGGCCCGCCAGCCCTTCGGAACCGTACGCCATCGACCCGGTGCTGATCCTGCTCGACCAGGCGGCGCACCTGGTCCGCGACGGCAAGGTCGACGACGCCTGCCATCTGGCGGAGAAGGCACTGCTTCAGGTCCCGCCGGAGCACCGCACCTCCATCGTGCTCAACCGTGCGAGGGCGCTGCTGTCGGAGGTGCCGCAGACCAGGCACAGGGTGGCGGCGGTGCGCCGCCTGAACGACCTGGTCGCCGGCGCGGCTCCGGTCAGCTGATGGGGTCGCTCGCCGAGGAGGCCTTCACCGTCCTGCGGGAGGTCTGCGAGGATCTCGGCATCGATCACCGGGACGCGGAGTTGCTGCGGGTGCGCAGCAACGCCGTCTTCAAGCTGCGCAGCGAGATCGTGGTCAGGATCGCCACCGCGCCCAACGCGCTGACCCGGCTGCCGCTGGTCCTCGCGGTGGCCCGCTGGCTCGCCGAGCAGGGGTTCCCCGCGGTGCGCCCGGCCGATGAGATCTCCGAACAGCCCGTGGTGCACGAGGGCAGGGTCGTCACGTTCTGGCACTACGTGCCGGCCAGCGGCCGCCCCACCACCACGGAGCTGGGCGAGATCCTGCGCAGCCTGCACCTGCTGCCGGTGCCGCCGATGGCTCTGCGGCGGTTCGTCGACCCGCTGTGCGAGGTGCGCCGCGCCGTGGACCGCTCCGAAGAGCTCACTCCCGGCCAGCGGGCCTGGCTGCGCGACCGCATCGCGGAGCTGACGGAGCGCTGGCTGGACCTCGGCGTGGAGGACGAGCCCGTGCTGCTGCACGGTGACGCCTGGATCGACAACCTGCTGCGCTGCACGGACGGCCACGTGGTGCTCTGCGACTGGGACGGCGTCGCGGTCGGCCCTCGCGAGTGGGACCTGGTCCACACCTACCACGGCCAGCGGCGCTTCGGGCTGACCGCCGCCGACGTGGACGCGTTCGCCGACGCGTACGGCAGCGATCTGCGTTCCTGGCCGGGATACTCCACCCTCATGGAGGTCAGGGACATCTACGCGGTGGGGATCCACATCCGCAACGCCGCCGCGGATCCCTTCTCCCGGCGCGAGTTGCCTCGCAGGCTCGATTCCCTCACCCGAGGTGAACAACATGCTCGCTGGTACATGGCGGAACCCGCTAGTGTCTCCCAATAAAGATCTTCAAGCGGGGACAGAGCATGCCAAAGGTCACGCTTCGCAATACTTTTTACGTCCGTAACACCCCGGAGGCGCTCCGTGCCCACCTGAGCCAGCCGCAGAGCTACGTAGGGCTCTCGCCCATGGTGGTCGCGGTCAAGGACATCGAGCAGGGGGAGACCGAGACCCGCTACACCTCGGTGGAACGCTTCAGGTTCCTCGGCGTCGTCAAGTACGACAACATGATCAAGGTGACGTTGCGGAACACGCCGCGTACCGTCGAGGGCGAGGTCGACAGTCCCGGCGGGGTGCGCCTGGACTACCGGTTCACCCTCAGCGAGAAGAACGGGGGCACCGAGGTTGAGGACATCCTCGTGGTGCACGCCTGGGTCAGGCCGATGCTGGGCTACGCCGCGAAGAAGGCCCGCGAGGTGCAGCTCGCCCGCGCCGGGATCCTGGCCACCCGCCTGGGCTCCGCTCCCTAGGCCTCGGTGGCCGGAGCGGGACGCGTGAGAGCGCCCACGGTCACCGGAAAGGTGATGGCGATCCTCGGCGCGTTCCTGCCGGGAGACGTGCGGCTGACGCTCACCGAGATCTGCCGCCGGGCCGAGCTGCCTCCCGCCACCGGCCACCGGCTGGTCGCGGAGCTGGTGGCGGGCGGATTCGTGGAGCGGCTCCCCGACGGCTCATACCGGGTCGGAATGCTGCTGTGGCAGATCGGTGCCCAGGCGGCGGAACCTCGGGAGCTGCGCGAGCTCGCCCTGCCGTACATGGAGGACCTCTACGCCGCGACCCGCGACAACGTGCAGCTCGCGGTGCTCCGTGACGACCGGGCGCTGTACCTGGAGCGACTGCGCGGGCCCACCTCCGTGCCGATCGTCTCGCGGGTGGCCGGAGGGCTGCCGCTGCACGCGACCGGGGTCGGCAAGGTCCTGCTGGCCCACGCGGACCCGGAGACGGTGGAGCGGGTGCTCGCCGGGGAGCTCACCCCGCACGCGCCCAACACGGTGGTGGACCCCACGCGGCTCCGTACCGAGCTGGCGGAGATCCGCCGGACCGGGATCGCCTGCACGCAGGAGGAGATGTCGGTGGGCACCTGCTCGGTCGCGGTGCCGGTACGGGGGGCGGCCGGCCGGGTGGTGGCGGCGCTGTCCCTGGTGGCCTGGCGGCACAACGCCGATCAGCGCCGGCTGGCATCCGCCGTGCTGACCGCGGCCGGGGCCCTCTCCCGGGATCTCGCCGCCCTGCGGAGCTGAAAGATTTCCGCTGAGCGGAAGAGTGACGCGTGCGGGGGTGGACGGTGCGGAATGCTCGACGCATGCGAACTCAGGTCGGGATCGTCGGAGCGGGCCCCGCCGGGCTGCTCCTCTCCCATCTGCTCCACCTGCGGGGCATCGACTCGGTGGTCCTGGAGGCACGGAGCAGGCACTACATCGAGCAACGGGTGCGGGCCGGGGTGCTGGAGCAGGGCACGGTGGACGTGCTCAACGAGGCGGGCGTCGGCGACCGGATGCGCGCCGAGGGGCTGCCGCACCACGGTATCGAGCTGCGGTACGGCGGGGCCGGGCACCGCATCCCCTTCGAGGAGCTCGTTCCCGGCCGGGCCATCACCGTCTACGGTCAGCAGGAGGTCGTCAAGGACCTCGTCGCCCGCAGACTGGCCGACGGAGGGAGGATTCTCTTCGACGTCCCGGACGTCGCCCTGCACTCGTTGGAGAGGGACCCCTACCTCACCTTCCAGGGTGAGCGCCTCGACTGTGACGTCATCGCCGGGTGCGACGGCTTCCACGGCGTCTCGCGGCGGTCGATCCCCGAGGGCGTCCTGACGGTCTTCCAACGGGACTATCCCTTCGCCTGGCTCGGCATCCTCGCGCGGATCCCTCCGTCGGCCAAGGAGCTGATCTACTCCCACACCGAGCGGGGCTTCGCGCTGCACAGCATGCGTTCCGAGGAGATCAGCCGCTTCTATCTCCAGGTCCCCCCGGACGCCTCGCTCGACGACTGGCCGGACGAGCGGATCTGGGCCGAGCTGCGGGCACGCCTGGAGACGGTCCCCGGTTTCACACTGGCCGAGGGGCCGATCATCTCCAGGGACATGTCGGCGATGCGCTCGTTCGTCGCCGAGCCCATGCGCCACGGCAACCTCTACCTCGCCGGGGACGCCGCCCACATCGTGCCGCCCACCGGGGCCAAGGGACTCAACCTGGCGGTCGCGGACGTCCGGCTGCTGACCGAGGCCCTGACCGAGTTCTACGCGACGGGCTCCGGTGACCTGCTGGACGCCTACTCCGGCAACTGCCTGAAACGGGTCTGGCGCGCCCAGCACTTCTCCTGGTGGATGACCACGCTGCTGCACACCTTCGACGCCGACGACCCCTACGGGCGGCGCCTGCAGAGCGCACACCTCGACTACGTCACCTCCTCAGAGGCCGCCGCGACCACGCTCGCGGAGAACTACGTCGGCCTGCCCTTCGATTTCGGAGCCCATCCGTGACCCTCACAGATCCGCACCCGCACCACCTCACCCCCGGCTATCTCAGCACCCTGCTTCGCGCTCCCTCGTACCCGCCGGTGCGACCCGCCCTCGATCCGGAGGCGGCGGAGCTGCTTGACCCGGTCTACGGCCACCGGCCGGTCGGGCCGCTGGACCACGACCTGACCAGGCAGCACGCGGGCGAGCCGATCGGCGAGCGCATCATCGTCACGGGCCGGGTCCTCGACAGCCGGGGCCGGGCGGTGCCGAACACGCTGCTGGAGGTCTGGCAGGCGAATGCCACCGGCAGGTACGCCCATCCGGTGGACCAGCACCCTGCCCCGCTCGATCCCAACTTCACCGGGTTCGGCCGCTGCCTGACCGACGCCGAGGGCCGCTACCGGTTCGTCACGATCAAGCCGGGGTCCTATCCCTGGCGTAACCACCCCAACGCCTGGCGTCCGGCGCACATCCACTTCTCGGTGTTCGGCACCGCCTTCACCCAGCGCCTGATCACCCAGATGTACTTCCCCGGCGACCCGCTGTTCGCCTACGACCCGATCTTCCAGTCGGTCCCGGAGCCGAAGGACCGCGAACGGCTCGTCTCCGCCTTCGACCTGGATGTCACCGAGCCCGAGTGGGCGCTCGGCTACCGCTGGGACGTCGTGCTGGGCGCGACCCCCTTTGAGGAGGAGTGATGTCGCAGACCCCGTCGCAGACCGTGGGCCCGTTCTTCTCGTTCGCCCTGCCGTACGACGAGGGACCCCTCGTCGTGCCGGAGGACCATCCGGACATGATCGAGCTGCGCGGCAGGCTGCTGGACGGCGCGGGCGAGCCGGTGTCCGACGCGCTGCTGGAGATCTGCCAGCCGGGGCTGTTCGGTCGCTGCGAGACCGGGGCCGACGGCTCCTACCGCTTCCGCACGGCCAGGCCCGACGGCTACATCCCTCTGCTGATCTTCGCACGCGGCCTGCTCAAGCCGGTCTGGACCCGGGTCTACCTCACCGCTGAGGCGCCGTTCCCCGCCGAGGTGGATCCGGTGCGCCGGAGCACGCTCGTCGCGGCGCCGGAGGGGGAGCGGTCCTACCGGTTCGACGTCCGCCTCCAGGGTGACGGCGAGACGGTGTTCTTCGCCTACTGATCCCGGTGCTCGCCGGGGCGGACGAGGCCACGCTCGTAGGCGTACCTGACCGCCTCGGCGCGGTCGCGCAGGGCGAGCTTGGCCAGCAGGTGGTTGATGTGGGTGCCGACCGTGGACTCGGCGACGAACAGGGTGGCGGCGATCTCCGATCTCCTTCGCGGTCTCCCGCTCAGCCTGCGGGTTTCTCCCCGGTGACCCGCATCGCCAGCGGGAACGAGGCGCTGACACCGTAACCGCCGTCCGGCAGCGGCCCGGTGGCGAGCCGCCCGTGGAAGAGCGCGACCCGCTCCCGCATGCCGATCAGGCCGCGCCCGGCACCCTGGGGACCGACGTGGCCGTTTCTGGGGCCGTCGTCGGCGACCTCCAGGCTGAGCGCACGAGGCAGGTGGGAGACGGTGACCGTGACGCGCGCCGGGCCCGCGTGCTTGAGCGTGTTGGTCAGCGCCTCCTGAATAATCCGGTAGGCCGACAGCTCCAGCCCGGCCGGGAGCGGCCGGGCCTCGCCCCGCACGGTCAGCTCCACCTCCAGCCCGGCGGCGCGCACCTGCTCCACCAGGTCCTCCAGCCGGGCCAGGCTGGGCTGCGGGGCCAGCCCGTCCTCGCTGGAGTCGGTGCGCAGCAGGCCGAGCATGCGGCGGAGCTCCTCGACCGCCTCGCGGCCGGCCTCCTCCACCACGGTCAGCGTCTCGCGCTCGACCAGCTGGTCGGGGCGGAGCATCAGCCTGGCCGCGCCGGCCTGCATGACCATGACGCTGACACTGTGGGCGACCACGTCGTGCAGCTCGCGGGCGATCCGGGTGCGCTCCTCGGCCACGGCCTTGCGGGCGAGCAGCTCGCCGTGTTCTCGGGCCTGGATCGCGACCTGCCGGTGCCGCCACACGGCGAGGCCCGTGCCGCCGGCGATCGAGGCCATCACCACGGCCACCGCCATGTCCCCCGGGCCGAAGTGCTGGTCGACGGCCAGCATCATCGACCCGATGAAGAGCCCGGTGACCACGAGCCCGCCCACGGTCCTGAGATCTCGTGGGGAAGCCTCGCTGATCAGGGTGAACAGCAGGATGAGCTGGGTGTAGAACTGCCAGGCGGCGGCGAGGTCGCCGAAGTACGCGAAGCTCGCCGCGCTCGCCAGCGAGTAGACGGTCAGGACCGTGAACGGGGCACGGCGCCGTACGAGCACCAGTGCCGCCACGGCCAGCACCGCGATCAGCCACCACGGGGACTGCTCGTGGTCGAAGGCCGACGTGCGCTCGCTGAGCTCCTCGGCGAGCCCGAACACGGCCATGACCGCCGCGATCAGCCAGTCGACGGCGGTGGGCGGAAAACGGCGGCTCATGACGCGGGGGGAGGGGGGTGCGGCATGACGTGAGGGTAAGGGGCGGGGAGGGAGGTTGACATCCATCTTTGGGGGGATCACGGGTCAAGGCGGGCCTTGATGACGGAGATGGGGTCCGGTTCGTAGTTTCCGAGCCATGTTCACTCTTACCGACCCTGACGCGTTCCGTCGCGGGGCCGCGGGCGTCGGCCTGATCCTCGCCCTCCTCTGCCTGCTGCCGGGCATGATCGTTGATCCTCTGGGGTTCGGAGTCGAGGACACCCTCGGCTATGCCGAGAACCCCAGGGGCACCGGGGTCAGCGCGACGCTCCTGCACTACGCCTGGGTGCTCTGGGTGCCCGGCGTGATCGGCATGGTTCACCTCGTCCGGTGCAGGGGGGCGTCCTCGCCCACCTGGCCGGGGTGGTCACCGTGCTCGGCTAATCGGGGCCGCTTCTCCTGCTGGTCGTCTTCGGCGCCGTGGGCGTGGCGATGATCCGGATGAGCGACGAGGAGTGGAACCCGGCCCGCGCGTGACCGCTTCCGACCGGCGGCCCGCCCGCGGGGGCAGGCCTCGTCCCGGGGGCGACCCTGATGAGGACCACCCTACCGTCGAGGGTTTTCGCGCAGGTCAGGGAGATGGCGCGGGGAGCGCCCCCGGAAGGACGGCACTACCTGGCCCCGAGATCCTTACGGGGCCGTTCAGGGACGTCAGGGGGCTCTCTCCGATATTCCGGAATCTTGATCGTCGCCATCGTTGAGGCATGGGAAGTCAGGCGTTCACGGGATCTGCGATGGTGTTCGGCGGTTACGCGGCGATCGGCGCCGGGGCCGCCACGATGCTCGGGCTGCATGTGGTCACCGGTCTCGACCCGGTGCACACGGTGATCAGCGAGTACGCGTTCGAGGCGGACGGCTGGCTGCTGCCCCTGTCGCTCACGCTCTTCGCCGCCGCCGCGACCATCATCGGGGCCGTGCTGGCCCGGCGGGACGAGGACCGCGCGGCGGCCCTGCTGGTCGGAATCTGGGGCCTGTGCATGCTGCTGATCGGCGCCTTCCCCACCGACGAGCCGGGCGTGCCGCTGTCGATGTCCGGTGGCATCCACAGGTACGCGGCGTTCGTGGCCTTTCTGACGATGCCGGTCGCCGGACTGCTCCTGGCCAGGCGGCACGCGGCCGGCCGGTACGCCCGCGCGATCCGGCTGCTCAGCCTGGCCTCCCTGGGGGTGCTTGTCCTGGTGGTCCTCCCGTACGCGGTGCGGATGGCCGGTGTGGACCTGGCGGGCGAGGACATCCCGGCCGGGGTGACGCAGCGGCTGGTGGTGGGCTTCGAGGTGGCGGTGCTGGCCATGCTGGGCCTGATGGCCGGAACCGGGTGCGGCGGCCGTACCCGCAGCCCGCTCCCGGTGGCCGCTCGCGGCTGACCCTCTCGCGATCCGGGGTGACGTACTTCCGGTCGAGGGAGGCCGGAGCGCGCGGAACACGGACGGTCCGGCCGCTGATCGACCACCATCCTCGCTACTTTCCTGACTTTTCCGTATTTGTCATACAGCTGCTCTACGCTCCGGAAGCGACGACCAACGGAGAGGGTGGAGCATGACCGCGCGGAGCACGTACCTGGAACTGTCCGAGGACGGCGGGAGCTCGCACAAGTTCTACGAGGTGGTGCTCGACGGAACCCAGGTGACGATCAGGTACGGCCGCATCGGCGAATCCGGCCAGTCCAAGGCATCGGCCTTCGCCAGCGTCGCGAAGGCCGAGGCGGCCGCCGCGAAGAAGATCAACGAGAAGATCCGCAGGGGTTACGCCCCCGCCGTGCAGGGAGTGCGCCAGCGCCGCGCGGTCACCAGGCGCAGCGTGGAGAGCGCCCGCTCCACCGCGGCCCAGGCGCCGGTGCTCTGGCGCTTCGCCAGCGGTGCGGCGGCGTTCGGCATCTTCGTCGACTCCGAGCGCTGCTGGGTCGGCAACCAGCGCGGTGACGTCTACACCGTCACCCACGGCGGCACCGTCACCGGCCGCTTCCGGCTCCCCGACGGGGTCAAGTGCATCGTCGGCGACGACTTCTGGATCTACGCGGGCGCCGACGACGGCAAGGTCTACGACCTCGGTGGAAAGGTCCCGAGGGTCGCGTACGAGATCGCCGAGGACGTCGACATCTACTGGCTGGACATCCACGACGGCGTGCTGGGCGTCTCCGACCGTGCTGGGCGGATCACCACGATCGACCACGAGGACGAGTTCCAGTGGGCGCGCAAGGGCAGGGGCGACTCGGCCTGGATGGTCCGCTGCGACGACGAGGCCGTCTACCACGGGCACTCCACCGGGGTGGCCCGCTATGACGCCGCGGACGGCGCGCCGGTCTGGGAGACGCCCATCAACGGCGCGGTGCTGTTCGGCTGGCAGGAGACCGGTTCGGTCTACGCCGGCACCTCGCGCGGCGCCGTGCACCGGCTGCGCAAGTCGGACGGTGTCAGCCAGGCGGTCTACCGCTGCGACGCCACGGTCTTCTCCTGCGCCACCGCCCCCGAAGGCCGCTACGTCTTCGCCGGTGACAACCACTCCTCGATCTACTGCTTCGACCAGGGCGGCGAGCGCCTGTGGAAGCTGGCCACCGGCTGCGGCTCCGCCTTCTCCATGCAGTATCTCGACGACCGCCTCTACATCGTGACCACCGACGGCACTTTGGCCTGCATCGACGTGAGCGAGGAGGCGATCGTGGCGGCCCAGGGGGGCAGCGTCCCCAAGTCCGTCGACGTCAAGGCGTCCGCCGGGCTGGCGGTGGTGGAGCCCACCACCGAGCTGGAGACCGTGGTGCTCGACACGGTCTCGCACACCGGCGAGGGCGTGGTGGTGGAGTGCTTCCGCGAGGGCGAGCGGCTCCGGGTGCGGGTGGTCAGCGAGGGCTACGACGTGCGGCGGAACGTGCAGTTCCCCAAGGGCGTGCGCGAGGCCGGGGCCCGCTACCTCGTCGAGGGCGTCCGCTTCTCCGAGCGGGGCGGTTTCTACCGGGCCTACGGCGACATCAGGCGCCTGCTCTGACCGAGGGGCGACATCGGCTCCACGGCCGAGCCCGTCATGGGCCGAGCGCTCCCGGCCCATGACGGGGGTGGTCAGGCCGCCGGGACGGTCCACTTCTGGTTGGGGTTGCCGCTGCACTCCCAGATCTGCAGGCGGGTGCCATTGGCGCTGGACTGGCCGGTGGCGTCCAGGCACTTGCCGGCGGCGGGGTTCACGATGTCGTGGGCCGCGGTGTAGACCCACTGCTGGGCGCCGGTGCCGTTGCAGTCGTAGAGCTGGATCTGCGTTCCGTTGGCGGTGCCGGCGGCGGCGACGTCCATGCACTTGCCGAGGGCGCGGATGGTGCCGTCGGTGCCGATGGTCCACTGCTGGGCGCCGGTGCCGTTGCAGTCGTAGAGCTGGACGGCGGTGCCGTTGGCGGTGCCGGCGGCGGCGACGTCGACGCACTTGCCGGCGATGCCGGTGATCTGCCCGGTCCGGCCGCCGCTGCCGCCCTGGGCGTAGACGCGGACGTAGTCGATGGTCAGCTGCTGGGGGAAGGTCGTGGAGGCGTCGGGCGAGCCGGGCCAGTTGCCGCCGACGGCCAGGTTGAGGATCATGAAGAACGGGTGGTCGTAGACCCAGGGGTTGCCCCGGGTGTCGGCGGGAGTCTTCCTGGAGTACTGGATGCCGTCGACGTACCAGGTCACCGAGCCGGGCTCCCAGTCAACGGCGAAGGTGTGGAAGGCGTCGGCGAAGGCCTGACCGCCCGGCAGGGTGTAGCCGCCGCTCAGCGGACTGCCCCCCGAGTAACCGGGGCCGTGCAGGCTGCCGAGCACCTGTCCCGGCACGCTGCCGACGTTCTCCATGATGTCGATCTCGCCGCTCGCGGGCCAGCCGACCGACCCGATGTTGTCACCCAGCATCCAGAACGCCGGCCACATGCCCTTGCCCCGGGGCAGCTTCATCCGCGCCTCGAAGCGGCCGTAGGCGCGGGTGAAGGTCGCGGCGGTGGTCAGTTTCCCCGAGGTGTACTCACAGGAGCCGTACCAGCAGGAGTAACCGGCGGGGTTGCCCTTGCGTGCGGTGATGACCAGGTTGCCGGCGCCGTCGTGGGCGATGTTCTCGTTGCCGGCGGTGTAGTACTGCCGCTCGTTGTTCCCGAAGCCGCCGCCACCGACGTCGCGGCGCCACTTGGTGGTGTCGGGGCCGGTGCCCGCGGCGGCGTCGAACTCGTCGGACCAGACGAGGGGGCCGGGGGCGGCGGCGACCCGGGCGGTGTTCTGGACGGTGCTGCCCTGGACGGTGCTGCCCTGGACGGTGCTGCCCTGGACGGTGCTGCCCTGGACGGTGCTGCCCTGGACGGCGGTGCTCTGGGCGTCCGCGGCGGAGGGGACGAGGGCCGCGGAGGTGAGGAGCATCGCCGCGAGGAGGCCGCCGACTCGTGCGAGCGGGGTTCGCGGGCGTCGCGCGCCGCCGGGCGGTTCCGGCAGGGGGCGCGGGCTGGTGGAGATCATCGCTGATTCCTTCCGTCCTGGGGGGCGTGCGAGGGCCGGACGTGACGAGCGTGCTTTCGCGAGTGGCCGTACGCGACCCGGTGGGCCTGACGTGTGACGGCACGTCGCTCGGCGTGTCCTGGGGGCCTGCCGCGACGGATACGGCAGGGGGAGGCGAGGTCCTGCCCGGACGGGGAGCGGCCGGCGCGTCTCGCGTCCGCCAACGCCCCGCGTTGGAGAGAGCGAGTCATGGGGGTCCCTTCAAGGCAAGATCTCGCTTGCCCGGGACCCTAGGTCAGACTTCGTTCTCCAGTCAATGCAAGAGGTAAAAAAAGTCATGCGGCCTGGTTCGCCTCCCTGTGCGGAGCGCCCTGATCTGTGTGGGGGCGGGAAGCGGGAGGTCGGAGAGGGGACCGTTCCAGGAGTCGTCCCTGTCAGGGGAACGCGTCAGAACGCCCGCGATGCGCTGACGGCGCGCGCGGGGGATCGCGCGGCACCGGTGGCCTCGTTCGCGGAGGCCGCCGGGCCCGTCCTCGTCATGGCCGCGTGCGGTGCGGCGGCCTCCTCCCGGAAGCCGCCGCACGAGGGTCTCCTACCCGGTGTCCGGACCGTCCCGGTCCGGGATCAGGGGCGACCGCCGGAGCCGTCGAGCCCGGCGCGGCGCAGGGCGTCCGCCATCGCGCCGCTCGGCGCGTTACGCTGCCGGCCCCCGCGGTCCTGCCGGTCGCCGCGTCCCTGCCCGCCGCCCTGTCCGCCACCCCGCCGGCCGCCGCCGTCGCCCTGGCGCTGACCGCCACCGCCCTGCTGGTCGCGCTGGTCGCGCGCTCCTCGCGGGCCGGACGGCTTGACGTCGTCGTCCAGGCGCAGGGTGAGCGAGATGCGCTTGCGGGGGATGTCGACGTCGAGCACCTTCACCCGGACGATGTCACCGGGCTTGACCACCTCGCGCGGGTCCTTGACGAAGTTGTGCGACAGCGCCGACACGTGCACCAGGCCGTCCTGGTGCACGCCGACGTCGACGAAGGCGCCGAAGGCCGCCACGTTGGTGACCACGCCCTCCAGCAGCATGCCGGGAGTGAGGTCGGAGAGCTTCTCCACGCCCTCCTTGAAGGTCGCCGTCTTGAAGGCCGGGCGCGGGTCACGGCCCGGCTTCTCCAGCTCGGAGAGGATGTCGGTGACGGTCGGCAGCCCGAAGGTGTCGTCCACGAACTCCGCCGGGCGCAGGGCCCGCAGCACCGTACCGTTGCCGATCAGTGTGGTGATGTCGCCGCCGGTGCTCTGCAGGATGCGCCGCACCACCGGGTAGGACTCCGGGTGCACGCTGGAGGTGTCGAGCGGGTCGTCGCCGCCGCGGATGCGCAGGAAGCCCGCGCACTGTTCGAAGGCCTTCGGGCCGAGCCTGGCCACGTCCTTCAGCGCCTTGCGGGACCGGAACGGACCGTTGGCGTCGCGGTGCTGGACGATGTTCTCGGCGAGCCCGGAGCCGATGCCAGACACCCGGGTGAGCAGCGGTGCCGAGGCGGTGTTGACATCGACGCCGACGGCGTTCACACAGTCCTCCACCACGGCGTCGAGGGAGCGGGA
Organism: Streptosporangium sp. NPDC049644; assembly: GCF_040675205.1. Lineage (NCBI taxonomy): Bacteria > Bacillati > Actinomycetota > Actinomycetes > Streptosporangiales > Streptosporangiaceae > Streptosporangium > Streptosporangium sp. NPDC049644. Next base: position 68,209 of record NZ_JBFAOJ010000010.1, read on the forward strand.
GAGCTTGGTCTCGGCGAGGTCGTGCTGGTACTGGCCGACGCCGATCGACTTGGGGTCGATCTTTACCAGCTCGGCCAGCGGGTCCTGGAGCCGCCGGGCGATCGACACGGCGCCGCGCAGCGACACGTCCATGCCGGGCAGTTCCTGCGCGGCGAACGCCGAGGCGGAGTAGACCGAGGCCCCGGCCTCCGACACCACGACCTTGGTCAGCCCGGGGACCAGCTTCACCAGCTCGCCCGCGAGCTTGTCGGTCTCGCGAGAGGCGGTGCCGTTGCCGATGGAGACGAGCTCCACGTCGTACTTCTTCGCCAGCGCGGCGAGGGTGGCCAGCGACTGGTCCCACTGGCGGCGCGGTTCGTGGGGGTAGATCGTGTCGGTGGCCAGCACCTTGCCGGTCGCGTCGACCACCGCTACCTTCACGCCGGTGCGCAACCCGGGGTCCAGCCCCATGGTCGCGCGGCTCCCCGCGGGCGCGGCGAGCAGCAGGTCGCGCAGGTTCGCGGCGAACACGCGGACCGCCTCCTCCTCGGCGGCCTGCCACATGCGCGTCCGCAGGTCGATGCCGAGGTGGACGAGGATGCGGGTGCGCCAGGCCCAGCGGACCGTGTCGGCCAGCCACGCGTCGGCGGGTCTTCCCTGGTCGGCGATGCCGAAGCGGTGCGCGACGCGGCCCTCGTAGGTGCCGGTGGGCTCCGGCTCCGGCTCCAGGGTGAGGGTGAGGACCTCCTCCTTCTCCCCCCGGAACATCGCCAGGATCCGGTGCGAGGGCAGCTTGGTGAACGGCTCGGCGAAGTCGAAGTAGTCGGAGAACTTGGCGCCCTCCGCCTCCTTGCCCTCGCGGACCGCCGCGACCAGGCGTCCCTTCGTCCACATCCGCTCGCGCAGCTCGCCGACCAGGTCGGCGTCCTCGCCGAACCGCTCGACCAGGATCGCGCGGGCACCGTCAAGCGCGGCGGCGGCGTCGGCCACCCCCTCGCCGACGAACGCCTCCGCCGCGGCCCGCGGGTCGACCGACGGGTCTGCCAGCAGGCCGTCGGCGAGCGGTTCGAGCCCCGCCTCCCTGGCGATCTGCGCCTTGGTCCGCCGCTTGGGCTTGTAGGGAAGGTAGATGTCCTCCAGGCGGGCCTTGGAGTCGGCCGCCATGATCTGTGCCCGCAGGGCGTCGTCGAGCCTGCCCTGGCCGTCGATCGACTCCAGGATCGCGGTGCGCCGCTCCTCCAGCTCCCGCAGGTAGCGCAGCCTCTCCTCCAGCGTGCGCAGCTGCGTGTCGTCGAGCATCTCGGTGGCTTCCTTGCGGTAGCGGGCGATGAACGGCACGGTGGCGCCGCCGTCGAGCAGGTCCACCGCCGCCCGCACCTGTCGCTCGCGCACACCCAGCTCTTCGGCGATCCGCTGATGAATAGACGTGGTCACGATCTCTCTTCCTTCTTGATGGCGGTCCCCAAGCTACCGCCTCACCTCCCCGGCGGGTCGGAGAGCCGGAGGCGGGAATCACGCGAGAGCCGGAAAAGAGCAGAGGGGGAAGGACGTCCGGGACGCCGCGGTCTCGGTGCTTCTGAGGTGGATTCCGCCGCCGGTGCTCCGCGCGCCGCCGCCCGGTGCGAGGGGAGCTGATCGCCGGCGGTTCGAGGCCCGTGCGGAGACGTCAGCGGACGCGTTCGGCCTCGGCCGGCCGGCCGCGGGCGCCCACCCCGAGGTGCCGCTAACCGCAGGTGATCTCGGTGAAGGTCGGGGGTGTCGCGGCGGCTCCCACGAAGCCGATGTCGGTGGCGGTCGCTCCCGGCCGCAGCGGCGGCTTGTCGCCCAGGGCGTGGATCATCGCGACGGGACCGCTCTGCATGTGGGTGCCGTTCCACGCCTGGGTGAGGGTCGCGCCCTGCGGCAGCATCCACTGGATGTACCAGCCGCCCAGCGGCTGCTCACCGTCGTTGGTGATCGTCGCGGCGCCCCGGTAGCCGCCGGGCCACGACTCCACCAGGGTGACCGTCGCCCGGCACTTCGCCGCGGCCGGGAGCGCGGTCGGGGTGTCCGGCTGGACGGCCGGGGAAGGCGGGGGCGCCGAGGTGGCCTGACGGAGGATCGGGGAGGGGAGGTGCGCCGCGGTGTGCTTGCCCTCCGGCGTCCGGCCTGCGCAGGCCACCGCGATCAGGGCCACCGCCGCGCCGAGCGAGACGAGACCCAGCAGTTGCGCGATCTTCGTGGTGGGCGGCACAGGAATCCCTTCCGCGAGGACACGGGCCCGGTACGGACGCGGTCCCGCCGGCACCCGACGGGCACCGGCGGGACCATGTCTTGTTATGGGCTGGTACAGGTGACGGTCGGGGAGCCGCTGGTGCCCGAGGCGGTGAACCCGAAGGTGGTCGAGCCTCCGGCCGCTATCGTGCGGTTCCAGTCGGCGTTCTTGGCCGTGACCGTGGACCCCGATGTGGTGTGCGTGCCGTTCCACAGGCTGTTGATGGTGCTGCCGCTGCCGAGCGTCCACGTCGCGGTCCAGCCGTTGATGGCGGCGGAACCCGGGTTGCTCACGGTCACCTCGGCCTGGAAGCCGCCCGACCAGGAGCTGACGGTCTTGTAGGAGGCGGTGCACGCCGCGTTCCCCGGCGGCGGCGTCACGGTCGGCGTCACGGTCGGCTGGGGGCTGGGGCCCGCTCGGCCGACACCGGTCACCTCGCCGTTGCCGCCGTCGAAGACCACGTCGGAGCAGTTGTAGAAGGTCTCGGCCGAGTCGGAGCGTTTCCACACCGAGTAGATGATGTGGCGGCCCGTCTTGTTCGAGGGCAGCGTGGCGTTCCAGTAGTAGTGGGCGTCGTTGGTGCCCGGCGAGCCGACGCTCTGCGGGTGGTCGGCGGTGTGGAAGGGCGTGCTCTCCAGATCGCCCCAGGTCAGTGCCCGGTTGGGGTTCCAGCCGTCCTTGGTGATGTAAAGGTAGAACCAGCCGGGGTGGGCGGCCCACTTGTTGTACTTGAACTGGATCTGCGCGCCCGAGGTCAGGTGCGTCACCGGCCAGTCGGCGTTCGGCAGGTCATACCCGCTGTAGCCGGGGTTGCCGCCGCTGCACGCCTGTCCGTCCGGGATGAACCCCTGGGTCCGCCCGGCGCCGTCGGAGCGCAGCACACTGAACCAGTTGTAGAGCGAGTTGGCCCCGCTCTGGGCCACCGCCGCCGAGCAGGCCGGGTTGATGGGCACGATGTTCCCCTGCGGGGACAGGCCGTCCTGCCAGCAGAAAAAGGTCCGGCTGCCAGGCGTCATCATGGCGCCGTGCGCCGAGGCCGACTGGGGAACGAGGACGACGGCGAGCAGTGCGGTCATTAATGTGGCCACACTGGCGACAGCCATACTTCGCCATTTACTCACAGAATTACCCTCCCTTTCGAGGGGTGACGAGTAGTTGATCAATGGCGGTGAGGCGCCCACGCGAGACGGACTCTAGGTCGTCGATCCAGAGGTGTAAATGGAAAGCCTTTACCGGGATCCGATGGCAGGCTGTCGTGGCAGGTCGGGTGGGTGCTAGGTGGTTTCGCGAGATGAAAGGTTCACAGCCTGGGCGTGTTCCGGTGAGGTTTTCACGCGAGGACTTCCGATGGTGCGGGGAATGCCACGCGAAAAACGCCGAGACCGGCCGGAACGGTGTTCCGGCCGGTCTCGACGGCGAGGACGAACCCGGTGTGACTACTGCTTTCTCTCCGTTGTGGCGAGCTTTTCGAGCGCGGGGCCCGCGAGCCGGTACCTGTCCCACTCGTCTTGTGGTTCCGCGCCGAGCGACCGGTAGAAGTCGATGGCCGGGGCGTTCCAGTCGAGCACCGACCACTCGAACCGGTCGTAGCCGCGCTCCACGCAGATACGGGCCAGTTCGGTGAGCAGTTCCCTGCCGTACCCGCCACGCCGGTGCTCGGGGCGGACGAAGAGATCTTCGAGGTAGACCCCGTGCGTGCCGGTCCAGGTGGAGTAGGAGACGAACCAGATCGCGAACCCCGTGGCGCTGTCCCCGTCGGTGGCCATGTGGCAGAACACGCTGGGGGAGGGGCGGAAGAGCGCCTCACGGAGCAGGTCCGGGGTGTTCTTGACCTGATCCGGGGCCTTCTCGTACTCCGCGAGGCCGTGGATCATGTCGATGATCGTCGGAATGTCATCCGGTGTTGCGGGGCGAATCATGCTCGCAGTCTAGGCGCGGGGTACGGAGGGACTGCGCCAGCAAAGCGGATTTTTGATAATAAAACATGACATATGTGGCGGTGTAGCTGTGTGAGTGGCTCCTCCCGTAAGTTGGCTGCTGATCGAAGTGCGGGTTGTTGAGAGAGGCGGGTCACCATGTCGACAGAGCCCACGGGGGAGCGGTTGGCGGAACTCAGGCGGGCGTTCGCGGCCATCGACGCCGACGGTGACGGATTCATCACGGAGGCGGAGTTCCGCGGGCACTTCCCCGACCTGCCCGCGGAGGCCATCGGGTCACTGAACCGGGTCGGTGACTCCGACGGCGACGGTCGCTTCTCGTTCGAGGAGTTCGTCCGCCTGGTCTACCGCGGCTGATCCGCCCGCCCGCTCTCCTCGGAGAGCGGGCGGGCCCAGGGCCGGTCACCGGAGGGCGTCCGGGAATCAGCGGGAGGCGATGACGCTCCCACCGGAGAGCTCGCGCACCGACTCCTCGACCGTGGAGGCGATGGGAAACGCGTCTCGCAGTTTGGTCAGATCGAGCAGGCGGCCGAGGAATCCGTGCACGCCGACGAGACGCAGCCAGCCCTTCCGCTCGTAGGCGCGCCGCAGGCTCGTCAACAGCACCCAGATGCCCGTGGAGTCGCAGAATCCCAGCTCCGTCGTGTCGACGACCAGGCAGACATGGCCCCGCCTCATGAACTCCGCGATCCTCTCCTCCAGCAGTGGAGCCGATGATTTGTCCAGATCGCCGATCAGGGTCACTACGGAGAACTGCGGACGCGCGTCCACGGTGACGGAAAGCCGAGTCATATCGCCCCGCTGTCTACGGCAGTTGGAGACAGCGCCCTGTCGGGAGCCGTGCAAGGACCGGTGCCATTGACACCACCGTACGCCCGTGGCTTGTGACAGTTCAACGGGTGACCGCGAACCGCGGGATGTCAGGACGGCGCCCGACGCGAAGCGGGCCGGCTCGGGGAGGTGCCGTTTGTCCGTCCCGCTCCAGGGCAGGCCGGGAAAATGGGAACCAAAGGACTGGCAGTGCTCACCGTCAACGCGGGATCGTCGAGCCTCCAGCTTCACCTCGTCCGCGACGGCGAGGTCCTGCGCACCGAGCACAGCGAGCGGAGTCCCGACTCCGGGTCGGCGGAGCGGACGATCGGGGACTTCCTCGCCGACACCCCGGACGGCGACCTCGCCGCGGTCGGCCACCGGCTGGTACACGGCGGCGAGGCCGTACGGAGGCCGACGGTCGTCGATGACGATGTGCTGGACGCGGTGCGAAAGTACGCGGACCTGGCCCCGCTGCACGTGCCGCCCGCGCTCGCGCTCGTCGAGGCCGCCCGGCGCCGGCTGCCCGGCCTCCCGCACGTGCTCTGCCCCGACACCGCCTTCCACGCCGCGCTTCCGGACCGCGCCGCCACCTACGCGCTGCCCGAGCGGTGGAGGAGCCGGTACGGCCTGCGCCGCTACGGCTTCCACGGCCTGTCCTACGCCTGGGCGCTGGGGCGGGCCGCGGAACTGCTCGACCGGCCCGTTCGCGCACTCCAGGTCGTCCTGACCCACCTCGGCGGAGGCTCCTCGGTGTGCGCGGTACGCGAAGGCCGCAGCGTGGACACCTCGATGGGGTTCACCCCGCTGGAGGGAGTGCCGATGAGCACGCGTTCGGGGAGCGTCGACCCCGGCATGCTGCTCTGGCTGCTGTCCGGTTCCCGGCTCACACTCGACGAGCTGCGCGACGGCCTGGAACACCGGTCGGGGCTGCTCGGACTCTCGGGCGGGAAGTCGGGCGACACCCGGGAACTGGTCGCCTCCGGCGATCCCGCCGCGGCCCTGGCCCTGGAGGTGTTCGCGTACCGGGTGAGCCGGGAGATCGCCGCGGCCGCGACGAGCCTGGACCGGCTGGACGCGCTCGTCTTCACCGGGGAGATCGGCTGGGATCAGCCGGAGGTCCGCGAAGCCGTCTGCCGCGGGCTCGCGCTGCTCGGGGTCGAACCGCCCGTCCGCACCGACCTCGACGTCGACGGGATGGTCAGCGCACCCGGCGTACCCGTGCCCGTGCTGGGGATCCGTCCGAGAGAGGAGCTTCAACTCGCCCGCGACACCCTCGGTGTGCTCGGCGGCCGTCCGTGAGAACCCGGTCACCGTCCGCGGGCGGGGCGGCCTGCCTTCTCACGTCCTCGTGGGGACGGGAAGGGGCAGGTCACCCCGATGATCGCGGAGACGGCGCAACGGTCTGTCCCGTGAGCGGGACCCCGTTCCATGCGTGGTTGTTGCCAGGCCTTACGAGGCGGATACCGAGTTCGTGACCGGCTGCCCCGCCGTGAGCGTCTGCCGCATCGGCTTGCCGACGCCGGGCGCCGAGGTGATTCCTTCCGGCGCCTCCTGGACGTCCACCGGGTTGATCCGGCCGCCGTGCTCGTCGTGGTGATCGGCGTCGGCGTCGTCGAACCACACGCCGCCGTCCGCGAGATAGCGGAAACGGATGGGCTGCCGTGCGGGGACGGTCAGGCTCACCTGGTAGGTGCCGTTCTCCTTGCGTTGCATGGGGTGGGCGTAGGGGTCCCAGCCGTTGAAGTCGCCGACCAGTGAAACCCCTCCCCTGGCCGGGCCGTCCGTTATGGTGAAAGTCAGCTTGACCTGGCCGTTCTTGGTCGGCTTACCGCGCTTGATCACTGAAATCCTCCTGACATCACTGTCTCCGTGCGTAACGTGCCGTGATCTCGGTTGCGGAAAGACGTGAAGATCACGCCAACCACCGGGCCGCGCCGACAGGGACGTGACGCGACCGGGAGGCCGACGCCCGGTCACGGCCGAGCCGTCGATCCCATATGGATCGTTACCGCCGGTAGCGGCGGGACAACCCGGGCAGGCCGACTTTTGATCGGCATCACGTCCGACCTTGACCCGGGCATGGCCGTCGGCCGATCAACGGTCGGGGACAGGTCGGGTGTCGGCCAGGATGGTGGAGTGGACATAACGCCGATCTCGCCGTCGTCACTGGTGGAGGAAGTCGCGGACCGGGTGGACGCGGAGCCCCGCGACTCCTGGGTGCGCGTCGCGCTCGACGGAGCGCCGGCGGCGCGGCCCGGGGATCTCGCCGACGCGCTGGTCGACCCGCTCCGGCTCCGCGGCCGGGAGGTGCTCCGTGTCCTCTCCGCCGACTTCCTGCGCCCGGCCTCGCTCCGTTTCGAGTACGGCAGGACCGATCCTGACTCCTTCTACACCGACTGGTTCGACTACAAAGGGCTGGTCCGCGAGGTTCTGGGGCCGCTCGCTCCCGGCCGGTCGGGGAAGGTGCTGCCCACGCTGTGGGACAGCACGATCGATCGGGCCACCCGCGCGCCCTACGTCACCGTCGCCCCGGGTGGGGTGCTGCTGCTGGCCGGTCCCCTGCTGCTGGGCAGGGGGCTGCCGTTCGACCTGACCGTGCACCTGAGGCTCTCACCGGGCGCGCTCGCCCGGCGCACCCCGGACCAGGAGCGCTGGACGCTGCCCGCCTACGCGCGCTACGAGGCGGAGGTCGCACCGGCGCGGGTCGCCGACCTGGTCGTCCGTGTCGACGACCCGAGACATCCGGCCCTGGTCACAGCGCCGTGACCGGTCCTTCGGCAGGACGGGGCCAAGTGGGCCGGGTACGAAGGCGGGGCGCGTCCCGGAAGGACGCGCCCCGCCTTCGATCATCCGGCAGCGCCGCTAGACACCCGCGCGCGAGGGCATCCTGCCCTCGGCATACGTGCCGTGCAGCATCTCCTGCTCCGTCGGCCGCATCTCGTCGCGGGTCTCCTCCATGCGCAGCGCGATCCCCATCCCGAAGAAGGTGGGTGCCCACTCACCGATGAAGATCCCCCACCGGTCCGCCCGGTCGATGCCTGCCTTCTCCGCCGAATTCGATGCCAGCCACGCCGCGAAGGACAGGCCGACCGAGGCGATCCCAGCGATGTACATCGCGTTGGACTTCACGCCCATTTTGTGAAGCGTACTGATCATTTCATCCCCCTGATGGTGGTTCGCTGTTATGGTTACCCTAGGAAGTCAGAGATAACCAAATGTGACGAACCGCAGGTAGGGGCCTCTTCGTGTCGAGGGTTCCGCCGTGCCGTTCACTCCTTGCCGATGCGCTTGAGGAGGTCTTCGCGCCTGGCGTCGAGCTCGTTGACGAGGATCTCCTGCTCGTCGGCCTGGTTGATCATCATTGATCGTTCGACGGGGTCGGTGGGGCCGAGCTCTCCGACCTGCCTGCGCATCTCGGCGACCTCGTTACGCAGTCTCTCCAGATCCTCTTCGACCTGCCGCAGTTCTTCCTGAAGGCTCATCTGCTGTCCATACCCCTGCTTTCGGCCTCGACTCCCGGCCGTGGCCGCCTCGCCGGGCCCGCCGCTCCCACCTCGCGCCCGCCCGGTGACGGGAACCTGAACGGACCGGCCGGTGTACCTCCCGCATGAGACGAATCCTTGTCCTCCTGGCGTTCATCGTCCCCCTGCTGACCCTGGCCGCACCGGCGAGGGCCGGAGGCTGGGCGATCACCGTGATGGACCCGGTTCCCGCGAAGACGGACCCGGACACGACGTACACGCTCGGCTTCTGGCTGCTCCAGCACGGCACCCACCCGTACCTGGGCGACGACCTGGGAGAGGTCGCGCTGAGGTTCACCGACGGGAAGAAGGACCTCAAGTTCGTCGGGGTGGAGCTGACGGAGCCCGCCCACTACGCCGCCGCGATCTCGCTGCCCAAGGGAACGTGGAAGGTGGAGGCCGTCCAGGGCTGGTTCGCGCCATACCGGATCGGCACCCTCACCGTGCCGGGAGGGCTGGAGATCGCCCCGGTTCCCAGTGAGCTCAGGCAGTCGATCGCCGGCCAGCCGCCGCAGGAGCACTGGGGGGCGATCCGGCCGCCGGCCGTCCCCCTGGGCGATCTCGCCTCCGGCGCTCCCGTCGCACCCGTCGCCACCCCGGCGGCGGCGCCCGCGGGGGCTTCGCCCGGCGGCACGACCACCGTGGCGGTCGTGGAGCGCGGCTCCTGGTGGCGGCCCTCGTACCTGGTCGCGGGGCTCCTGGGGGTCACCGCCCTCGCGGCGCTGGCCTACCGGGTGCGGCGGCGCTGACGGCCGCGTTCTCCGCGGCGGCCCTCACCGGGCAGGGGGCGCCTCTGGAAGGCGTCGCCGAGGACGTCGGGCGGGGTGTCGAGGGCCGTGCCCCGCGGTCCTTCGGCAGGGGAGCCCGTGGCGCCGGGGCGCCACGGGCTCCTCGACAGGCCGGCCGGTCAGTCATCGTCCCGGTCGTCGTGGTCGTCCCGGTCGTCGGCGTCGTCGTCCGCGGTCTCCCGGTCCTGCTCCAGGATCGCGCCGGTGGTGGCGTCGATGTCGAAGTCGTGCTCGACATCGCCTTCGCGGAGTTCGACCTCCCAGTTGGCGGGAGTCTCGTCGCCGTCGAACTCGATTTTGACGAGCTTGGCGCCGGGCACCTTCTGCTGAGCGATCCTGACGGCCTCGTCCCGCGAGATCTTGGCCTCCGCCTCGCCGGGCGCGGGGGTGCTCTCGGCGCCGGACGTCGGGTTCACCGGGGCGGGAGTCGTCGCGGTGCCGCTGGGGGCCGGGGTGGGGGTCAGGGTTCCGGCGGAGGCGACCGCGCCGCCTCCGGCGATAACGGCGAGAAGTCCGGTGGCGGCGATGGTGAGTTTCGTAGTGTTTCGCATGTCCACGAGCCTGCCGGGTGCCCCGTTAGTGGCACGCTGCGCCAACCCTAAAAGCAGGTTAAGGTCCGCTGGTCGGTTCAACGGACGGTTTCGCCCGCCGCGAGGGAGAGCAGGCCGAGCTCCTCGCGGGTCGGCAGGCCGTGCCAGTCGCCGTGGGTCGCCACCGCGAACGCACCCAGGGTGACACCGCGGTCCAGGCGGCCCGCCGGCGGCAGGCCGTCCAGCAGCCCGGAGAGGTAACCGGCCACGAAGGCGTCCCCCGCGCCGATCGTGCTCGCCACCGGGACCCGGCGGGCGGGCAGCGCGACACGGTCGTCGGCCGTCCAGACCTCGGCCCCCGCCGCCCCGTGCTTGACGACCACCTCATCCACCCCCGCCAGGAGCGCGCCCTCGGCACCGCCGGACACGACGAGCGCCAGCTCGCCGTCCGAGGCGACCAGCACGTCCACGTACGGCAGCAGGCCGCCCAGCACGGCCGACGCCTCCGTGCTGTCCCACAGCCGGGCGCGGTGGTTGACGTCGAGGCACACGCGCGCGCCGAGCTCGCGGGCCCGCCGCACGGCGTGTTCGATCGCGGCCCGGGGCTCCGGGCCGAGCGCGGGGGTGATGCCGGTGACGTGCAACACCCTCGGCGTCCCCCCGCCCGCCTCACCGCCCCCGCCCGAGCCCTCGCGTCCGTCAGAGGTCAGCGCGGCCGCCACATCGGCGGGGTTCAACCGCGATCCGGCCGATCCAGACCGGTAGTAGTGGACACGGGCGACGTCGCCGATCCGGTTCTCCTGAATGAGCAGGCCTGTCGGGTGCTCGGGGTCGACCCGGACCGCGCGGACGTCGACGGCCTCGGCGCGCAGCGTGCGCAGCACCAGTAGCCCGAGCTCGTCGGCTCCGATCACGCCCGCCCAGCGGGCGGTGTGGCCGAGCCTGGCCAGCCCGATCGCCACGTTCGCCTCCGCCCCGGCGACCGAGAGCCCGAGGCTGCCCCCGAGACGGAGCGGACCCGCACCGTGCAGGGAGGCCATCGCCTCTCCGACGGTCAGCACGTCGATCATGCGCCGCCCGCCGTTCCCGTCCGGTGTCGCCACCGGTTCACCGCCTCCGGCAGGCCGTCGGGTCTCATCGAGTGTCAAGGCCTCACCGCTTTCAGGAAGCCGCGGGCGCGTTCCCGCAGCGCGGCCAGATCGCCTCCGTGCGGGGCGTCGCCGACCAGGGGAGAGCCCACCCCGACGGCCACGGCCCCGGCGTCGAGGTAGGGGCGGACCTGGTCGGCGCGCACGCCGCCGACCGGCACGAGCGGCACACCGGGAAAGGGGTCGAGCAGCGCGGAGAGGTAGCCGGGTCCGCCCACGGAGGCGGGGAACACCTTGACGGCGGTCGCTCCGGCGGTCGTCGCGTTCCACACCTCGGTCGGCGTCATCGCGCCGATCAGGGTGGGCAGGCCCAGCTCGATGGCGTGGGCCGTCCCTTCGCCCATGGCGGGGGTCACCGCGAAGCCCGCTCCGGCCGAGGCGGCGGCGTCCGCGTCGGCAGCGGTCAGCACGGTTCCGGCGCCGAGGACCACGGCGTCTCCGAGCTCGGCACGTACCCGGGCGATGACGTCGAGCGCCCCGGTGCCGGTGAGCGACACCTCCAGGACGTCTATCCCCTCCTCGACGAGCGCGCACGCCGTGCGGAACGAGCCCTCCGGGTCGCGGCCCCGGACGATGGCCAGCAGGCGCCGCTCCCGGAGCAGTTCGAGGAGGCGGGCCGTTTCCGGGAATTCCATGATCACCACTCCGCCATCGAACCGTCGTCGTGCCGCCACAGCGGGTTGCGCCACGCGTGGGGCCGCTTGTCCGCCCGCCGTACCGCCTGCTCGTCGACTGTCACGCCGAGGCCGGGCAGCGGGGTGCGGTGGGCGTACCCCTGAACGAAGGCGAACGGCGCGGGGTCGAGGACGTAGTCGAGCAGCTCCGCGCCCTCGTTGTAGTGGATGCCGGCGCTCTGCTCCTGGATGAGGAAGTTCGGCGTGGCGAAGGCCACCTGGAGGCTGGCGGCCAGTGCGATCGGCCCGAGCGGGCAGTGCGGCGCGAGCTGTACGTCGAACGTCTCGGCGAGCGAGGCGATGCGCCGTACCTCGGAGATGCCGCCCGCGTGGGAGAGGTCGGGCTGTGCCACGGCGAGCCCGGAGCCCAGCACGGGCAGGAAGTCGGAACGGGAGTACAGGCGCTCGCCGAGCGCGATGGGCACCTCGGTCGACGCGGTGAGCTCGCCGAGCCGGTGCAGGTACTCCGGCGCCAGCGGCTCCTCGACGAACATGGGGTGCAGGTCGGCGATCGCGGCGATGATCCGCCGTGCGCTGGCCGTTCCGGCGCGGCCGTGCAGGTCGACGGCGAAGTCACGGAAGGTGCCGAGCGCCGCCCTGGCGACCTCGGCGCGCTCGACGACGGCGGCCAGGCCCGCCGCGCCGATCGACCGGTCCATCAGGCCGGACCCGTTCATCTTGATGGCGGTGAACCCGGCCTCGACCTGCTTCTCGATCGCCTCGCGCAGCTCGCCGGGGTCATCGCCGCCGACCCACGCGTACGCCCGGACACGGTCCCTGACCGGTCCGCCCAGTAGCGCGTGCACCGGCGCCCCGTAGTGCTTGCCCGCGATGTCCCACAGCGCCTGGTCGAGCCCGGCCACCGCGCTCGACAGCACGGGACCACCCCGGTAGAAGCCCCCCTTGGTCAGCACCTGCCAGTGGTCTTCGATCCGCAACGGGTCCTGGCCGAGCAGGTGTTCACCGAGGACCTCGACCGCCGCCCGCACGACCTCGGCCCTGCCCTCGACGACGGGCTCCCCCCAGCCGACGACGCCGTCGTCGGTCTCCACCCGGCAGAACAGCCAGCGCGGAGGGACGAGGAACGTCTCGATCCTCTCGATCTTCACTTTCCCTCCAGGTGTAGCCGTTCGACGTCGCTCCACGCCTTGGCCAGCAGATCCCGCATCGCGGCCTCGGCCGCGGCCTCGTCGGCGGCCCTGACGGCGTCGAGAACCGCCAGGTGGCTGGGCACCGGGTCGTCGCTGTCGCGGGAGCCGTGGACGAGCCGGTCGCGCCCGGCGAGCCCGGCGCCCATCACGACCTCCATGCGTACCAGCAGCTCGTTGCCGCCCGCCGCGAGCAGCGCGCGGTGGAAGAGCAGGTCGGCCTCGACGACGGCGCCGGGATCGCCCGCGTCCCCCGCCTCGGCCATCCGGTCCAGCGCGGCCTGCAGTTCCTCCAGCTGCCCGGGGGTACGGCGCAGCGCCGCCAGGCGGGCGACCGGCGGCTCGACGATGGCCCGCAGCTCATGCAGGTCGCGCAGGAAGCCGTGGTCGGGGCGGCCGGCGAACTTCCACCGGATCACGTCGCCGTCGAGCAGGTTCCAGTCGGAACGCGGACGCACGTACGTGCCCAGCTTGGGCCGGGCGGAGATGAGCCCCTTGGCGGTGAGGACCTTCATCGCCTCGCGCAGCGCGGTCGAGCTGACGCCGAGCCTGTCCTGCAGGACGGACACGTCGAGGGGGTCGCCCTCGCGGCACTCACCGCTGAAGATCATCGCGGCGATCGCCTCGACGGTCTGTCCGTGGAGGCCCCGTCCGCTGTACACAGCCATCATGCCGAGTCCTTCACTATGCTCCATCCGCCGTCGACGACCAGCGACGCGCCCGTGACGAACGAGGCCTCGGACGACGCCAGGAAGGAGATGACCGAGGCGACCTCCTCGGGCGAGCCGAACCTCTGTAGCACGGTCGCCCTGACACTGCCGGCACGGCCCTCCTCGTCGACCCGGTCCCAGGCCGGGGTCATGATCGGCCCGGGGATGACGCAGTTGACGCGTACGGCCGGGCCGTACTCCACCGCGAGCTGCCGGGTAAGCGCCGTCAACCCGCCCTTCGCCGCCGCGTAGGCGGGATGTCCGGGAAGCCCGACGAGAGCGTGTACCGATGAGGTGATTACCATGGCGCCACCGGTGCGAGCAAGATCGGGCAACAGCCGGCGGGCGGCCAGGAAGGTCCCGGTGAGGCTGACACCGATCTGCCGGTTCCACGAGTCGAGCGACGTCTCGTGCGCGGGCGCCACCTCGACGGTGTACGCGTTGCTGACGACCACGTCGATCGGTCCCCGTCCGGCGATGTGGTCCCAGGTCTCCTCGCGGCTCACGTCGCCCGCCAGGAAGGTGGCCTCGCCACCCGCCGCGCGCAGTTCGGCGACCAGCGCCTCCCCGGCCTCGGACACGTCGACGACCAGCACGGAAGCGCCCTCGGCGGACAGCTGCCTGGCGGTCGCCGCGCCGATGCCCGACGCGCCTCCGGTCACCACGGCGCTCCTGTCGGCGAAGCGGCCCGTCACGCGTCCTCCTGGCGGATCACCGTGACGTCGTGGGGCGCCAGCTCGACACCCGCGGCGTGTACCGGACGGTCCCCGTGGTTGAGCAGGAACAGGAATCGGCGGCCGTCTCCGGCGACCCGCGCCACCGCCTCGACGCCGTCGGGGAGGTTCGGCAGAACGGGGGAGACCTCGGCCAGGCGGAGCGCGTCGCGGACCAGTGCGCGCATGGTGTCCTCGTCGGGGCGGGTGCCCAGGTAGGTCGCGGTGCCCGAGCCGAAGGTGTGCCGGGTGACCGCGGGCAGCCCGGCCAGCGGTCCGTCAGCGTAGGCGGCGAGCTCACTCGCGCCCTCCGGCACGATGTGGTCGGCCCACAGGTCGGCCGTCCCCCCGAAGCCTCCGGCGTTCCCGGTGCCTTCCCGGTCTTCCGGGCCGCCCGGGACCAGCTTGACGCGCTCACCTTCGCTCAGCGGCCAGAACTCCTCGATCCGCAGTCCGAGCGGTTCGCGCAGTGCCCCCGGGTAGCCGCCGAGGCGTACCCGGTCGCACTCGTCGGCGATGCCGCTGAAGAAGGACACCAGCAGATGCCCGCCCGCCCGCACGTACTCGCGGAGGTTCGCCGCGGCGGCGTCCGAGCACAGATAGAGGTTGGGCACGACCACCAGCCGGTAGCTCGACAGGTCGGAGTCCGGCGGCACCACGTCCGCGGTGACGTTCTCCCGCCAGAGCGGCGTGTAGTGCGCGCGCAGCCGCTCGGGCAGCTTCAGCTCCCCGGGTCTGGCGTCCAGTTCGAGGGCCCACCAGTTCGCCCAGTCGTGCACGATCGCCACGTCGGCGTGGACCCGTGAGCCCGTCACGTCGCGCAGCTCGCCGAGCTCGGCCCCCAGCGCGGTGACCTCGCGGAAGATCCGGTTGTCGGTTCCGCCGTGCGAGACGATCGCCGAGTGGAACTTCTCGGCGCCGCCCGCGGAGGCGCGCCACTGGAAGTACATGACCGCGTCGGCGCCCCGCGCCAGCGCCTGGTGGCTCCAGAGCCGGTTCAGACCGGTGTGCTTGGGCCGGTTCGGCGGTCGGTAGCTGATCGCTCCCGCCGCGCTCTCCATCATCAGGTACGGCTGCCCGCCGCGCAGCGAGCGCATCAGGTCGTGGAAGAGCGCCGCGTCGACGTGGGCCCGGGGGTCCTTGGGCTCGGGGTAGATGTCCAGCGCCACGATGTCGAAGTCGGCGGCCCACGAGAAGTAGTCGACGGACCGCCACAGGCCCATGACATTGGTCGTCACCGGGACGCCGGGGGTCAGCTCCAGCAGCGCCTCGCGCTCGGCCCGGTAGCAGGCGAGCAGGGCGTCGGAGCTGAAGCGCCGGAAGTCGAGCTCCTGGGCGGGGTTGGTCAGCGTCGGGGCCGTCCGGGGCGGGTGCACCTCGGCCCAGTCGGTGACGCGCTGGCTCCAGAAGGTCGTCGACCAGGCGGCGTTCAGCGCGTCGAGGTCGCCGTACCGCTCGCGCAGCCAGCGCCGGAAGTCCGCCGCGGAGACCTCGCAGTAGCACTCGTCCAGGTGACAGCCGTACTCGTTGCCGACGTGCCAGAGCGCCAGGGCCGGGTGCTCGCCGTACCGGACGGCCAGCCGCCGGGCGAGCGCCACGGCGGCGTCGCGGTAGACGGGGGAGCTGGGGCAGTAGTGCTGACGCGACCCCGGCCACAGGGTGACGCCGTCACGGGTGACGGGCAGGGTCTCCGGGTGCAGCCGGGGCAGCCAGGAGGGCGGCGACGCGGTGCCGGTGGCGAGGGACACCGCGATGCCCGCCGCGCCGAGCAGGTCCATGACCTCGTCGAGCCAGCCGAAGTCGTACTCGCCGGGGGCGGGCTCGACCGTGGCCCAGGAGAAGATGCCCAGGGTGACGAAGTTGACCCCGGCCTCGCGCATCAGCCGGACGTCCTCGCGCCAGACCTCCGGCGGCCACTGCTCGGGGTTGTAGTCGGCGCCGAAGCCGAGGCCGTCCAGCCGGTCGTAGAGGTGGGTGATCCTGTTCAACCCTTGACGCTCCCTGAGGTCAGGCCCGCGCGCCAGAAACGCTGGAGCGAGGCCATGGTGAGGATGAGGAGGAGCGCGGACACCGCCGCGCCGGTGACCGTGAGCTCGTAGAAGGCCGGGTCCCTGAAGGTCTGCGAGTTCCACTGCGCCAGGCCCAGGGTGACCGGGTAGAGCCGTTGGTCGGAGAGCATCACCAGGGGCAGGAAGTAGTTGTTCCACACGCCGATGAACTGGAACAGGAAGATCGTGACGAGCGCCGGACTCATGATCTTGAGGACGATCCGGAAGAAGATGCGGTACTCCCCGGCGCCGTCCAGCCGCGCCGCCTCCAGCAGCGCATCCGGAATCGCCGCATTGGCGTGGATGCGCGCGAGATAGACCCCGAAGGGGCTGACGACGCTGGGCAGCAGCACCGACCAGAAGGTGCCGGTGATCCCCACCTCGCTGAAGATGAGGTACGTCGGCAGCGCCAGCACCGTGGCGGGCACGAGGACCCCGGCGAGGACCAGGTTGAACAGCACCTCCCTGCCGGGGAACGGATACTTGGCCATGGCGTACCCGGCGCCGGCCGACAGCAGGGTGGCGACCAGCGCGCCGGCTCCCGCGTACAGGAAGCTGTTGAGGATCCACCGGCCGAACAGGCCGTCCTCGGTGCCGAACAGGCGGCCGAGGTTGGTGCCGAGCTGCGGCTCCGGCGACCAGAGCCCGAAGGTGCCGAACAGGTCGGCGGAGCTCTTCGTCGCGGCGATCAGCACCCAGACGACCGGCAGCAGGAAATAGACCGCCGCCGCGCCCAGCAGGGCCAGCACCACGACCGACGAGGGACGGATCCGCCTCACCATGCCCGGTTCCCCTTCCTGTTGACCATGCGCAGGAACCCGAACGAGATGACGAACGACATGATCGCGATCAGCGTCGCCTCCGCGGACGCGAGGTGGATGTTGCTCTGCGCGAAGGCCTGGTTGTACGCGGCCAGGTTCGGGGTGTAGTCGCTGTTGATCGCCGTGGTGAGCGGTTTGAGGACCAGCGGTTCGACGAAGAGCTGGAGCGTTCCGATGAGGGTGAACACCGTGATCAGGACGAGCGGGGCGCGGATCAGGGGGATCTTGACATGCCAGGCGATCCGCAGCTCGTTCGCGCCGTCCACCCTGGCCGCCTCGTACAGCTCCTGCGGGATGGCCTGGAGACCGGCGATCAGCACCAGCATGTTGTAGCCGGCGAACTGCCAAGTGGAGATGTTGGCGATGGCCAGCAGCACCGTGTCGGGACCGAGGAAGTCGTGTGGCAGGCCCGCCGCGGCCAGCAGGTCGATCAGCGGGCTGGTCTGCGGCACGTACAGGAAGCCCCACAGCAGGGATGCGATCACGCCGGGCACGCCGTACGGGAGGAAGAAGGAGACCCGGAAGAACGCCCGGAAGCGCGCGCGGGCGGAGTCGAGGAGCAGGGCCAGCGCCAGCGCGCAGACCACCATGATCGGGACTTCCATCAGGCTGAACAGCAGCACCCTGACGATGCTCCCGACGAAGGCGGGCGAGGTCAGCGCGGTGGCGTAGTTGTCGAGCCCGGCGAAGTCCAGGGTCGGCTCGGTCAGCCCGAGGCCGCTGCTGGTGAGCTTGAAGAAGCTCTGGTGGACCGCGTAGCCGATGGGCGCCAGAAAGAAGAGCGCGAAGACCACGAAGAAGGGTATGACGAAGACCGCGACGTGTGACCGGGAGCGGCGGGGGTGCCGCGGACGCGTGTGGTCCGCCTCCGCTCCGGCCTTCGGCGTCTCCCTCTGCAGCACCCCCGTCACCGTCAGCCTCCCGTCACCACGTTGAGGCCCTTGGCCTTCAGCTGCTCGACCATCGCCTGCTGGCTCTTGGCGAACGCGTCCGCGAGCGTGCCCTCGCCCTGCACCGCGGCCTTGGCGTTGTCGGTGATCGAGGCGTACAGCGCCTCGCTGACCGGAGGCCAGCGCCAGTCGCCGCTGACGGCCGCGTCGGCCTCCTTGAAGACGTCCCAGATGTTCTGGCCGCCGTAGAAGGGGAAGACGGTGTCGTCCTGCTGCAGGTTGGTGATCTGGCCGGTGTCCTTGACCGACGGCCAGCCGTACCCGGCCGACAGCAGGATGTTGACGCTCTGCGGGTCACTGTTGAGCCATACCGCGAAGGCGGTGGCCTCGGCGGGGTGCTTGGTGCCTTTCAGCACGGCCGAGGAGGAGCCGCCGGCCCAGCTGGCCGAGGCGAACCCGGTGCTGCCCGCCCACTGGGGCATCGGGGCGACGGCCCACTTGCCGGAGGTCTTCGGCGCGTTGCCGCGGATGATCGCGTCTCCCCAGGAGCCGCCGATCCAGCCGACGACGCCGCCGGTCTGCAGGTCCTTGTACCAGGCGTTGGACATGTCGGCCTCGGTCTTGACCAGCTTGTCGTCGAGCATCTTCTGCCAGAAGTCGGCCACCTTGCGGGTGTCGGGGTTGTCGATCGTCACCTTCCAGGCGTCGCCCTCGGTGCCGAACCAGCCCTGCCCGGCCTGCTGGGCGAGGGCGATCAGCCAGGGAGCCTGGTTGGCGGCGAAGGTGGAGATGTAGGAGTCCTTGTCCTTCTTTCGGATCGTCCTGGCCGCGGCGGCGAAGTCGTCCCAGGTCTTCGGGGCCTCGATGCCCCACTTGTCGAACAGGTCCTTGCGGTAGTAGAAGCCCATCGGCCCGCTGGCCTGCGGGATGGCGTAGACCTTGCCGCCGAAGACCCCGGTCTGCCACTGCCAGTCGACGAACGTCGACGCGTGCCGCTCCGCGTGCTGGGTGATGTCCTCCAGCGCCCCGTTGACCAGGAAGGAGGGCAGGGAGTCGTAGCCGACCTGGGCCACGTCGGGCGCGTTGCCCGCCTTGACGCCCGCGAGCATCTTGGCATAACCCCCGTCGGGGCCGGCGGTGATGGTCTCCAGCTGGACCTTGATGCCGGGGTGGGAGGTGTTGAAGGCGTCGACCGCCTTCTGGATGTTGGGCACCCAGGACCAGAACTTCAGGGTGACCGGCTGGGCCGGGTCACCGCTCGCCGGCCCCCCGGCGGGGTCGCCGGACGCGCCGCCGCAGGCCGCGGTCACGCCCAGTGTCACGGCCGCGGCGGCCACGGCCGCAAGCCGCGCCACCCTCGGCATCTTCGATCCCATGTTGACTCCCTGTGAACGGAGGAGATGCCCGGTGGACAGCTTCCGGGCAGTGCCTGGCAGACCTGCAGGATCCGATTACCGAGGGACATTAGTCATATTTTATTAATAATACAAGAGCGTTTCCGAGTCGTTACCTTGCGTTGCCTGCTTGTCGTTAGATACCACTTGACCTGCTCTTATCCATGGATCGCCAGGCGTGGCCGAGATCGTCGCGCCGGGTGCCGGGCGGCCAGGAGGGCGATGCGGCGCAGCCGGCTGAACTCGGCGCCCGGATCCCGCGTACCTGCCGGTGAGAGCCACATCGAACACCGGCGTGCGGACCGGACCTCGGCTCACGGCCCGCCGTCGCGTCCGCGCGCCCTCGACGGCGCACATCCTCACGCTGGAAGGGTCGGGTTGGACATCACTGCCTCTGCCAGGACTTCTCGCCCCCAGATCGAGGCTTCGTGCCCTCCGTGGTGCGAGCGCGAGCACTCCACCAGCTACGTCACCCACGCGGCCGACATCGCCGAGGTGCACAACCCCGACGGGTCCACGGTGACGGTCACGCTCTCCCAGCATCTCCAGCCCGGGTACGTGGGGGAGCAGGTCGTGCGCGTCTACACCCGCCTCGGCGAGGAGACCGGCATCGCCGACCTGTCGCCCGACTCGGCCGAGGCCGTCGGGCGTTCGATCGTCGCCTTCTCCCCGGACGGGGCCATGCGCCTGTACGGGCTGGCCCTGCAACGGGCCGCCGCGCACCTGCTGCTCGGTGGGCTGGAGACGCCCCGGGACAGAGGGGAGGCGGCCGGGCGGGCCGCCGAGTCGCCCTCGCAGGAGAAGCTGTTCCGGATCGCGTTCCTGTCCGGCTACCTCAACGTGACGAGGGCGCCGGGACCGTTGAGCGGGGGAGTGGTCGAGCACCGCCTCAGCCGGGTGCTGTCGCCGAGGGAGACGAGCGAGCTGTGCGACATCGTGCGCGGCATGTTGTCCCGCCGTACCGCGGCCAGCCGGGATGTCGCACATGACGACACCTGCGACCTCGCCTCGGGCCGGTGGGGTCGGTGAGGTTTCGGACACGGGTTCCTGAGCCGGAAAATGGGCTGTAAAGGAAGATTTGTCTATGTATGCACATGCGATTGCAAGTGCATACGCAAGTGCGTGCCTAGCGGGACTGTGAGATTCGCACCGTATATGTGAAACTGTGGCACCGTAGGAAGGTGCGACAGGGAGCCGGCATGCCCAGAGGGACCGCCGAGGACAGCGGCGCGCAGAGCGGTGTTCTCAGCCACGCGGGGGGTGGCGGCCCCACCGTCCTGCGCATTCTTCTCGGTGCCCAGTTGCGGAGGCTGCGCGTCGCCAAGAACATCACCCGTGAACAGGCCGGCTACGCCATCCGTGCCTCGCACGCCAAGATCAGCCGGCTGGAGCTCGGGCGGGTCGGTTTCAAGGAGCGCGACGTCGCGGATCTGCTGACGATGTACGGGGTGACCGATACCGAGGAAAGGGCCCCGCTGCTGACATTGGTCCGTCAGGCCAACGCGCCCGGCTGGTGGCACAAGTACAACGACCTGCTCCCCAACTGGTTCGAGGTCTACGTCGGGCTCGAAGAGGCGGCCTCGACGGTCCGGACCTACGAGGTGCAGTTCATCCCCGGCCTCCTGCAGAGCCCCGAGTACGCGCGGGCCGTCATCATGCTCGTGCACGGCGGTGCCTCGGCGAGCGAGGTCGACCGCCGGGTCTCGCTCCGTATGGCCCGTCAGCAGCGGCTGATCAGGCCGGACGCTCCGACGCTCTGGGCGGTGATGGACGAGGCCGTGCTGCGGCGGCCCATCGGCGGGCCCCAGGTGTTGCGCGCCCAGATAAACCACCTGCTCGAAGCCGTCGAACTGCCCAACGTCAAACTGCAGATCATGCCGTTCGACCGGGGCGGCCACGCCGCGGCGGGCGGTCCGTTCTCCATCCTGCGCTTCCCCGAGCGGGACCTGCCCGACGTGGTCTACATGGAACAGCTCAACAGCGCCCTCTACCTGGACAAGCTCGACGAGACCGACCACTACATGCAGGTCATGGACCGCCTGTGCGTCCAGGCGTACTCCTTCACTGAGAGCCGGAGGTTCCTGGAGGACCTTCGTGAGGAGCTCTCGGGCTGACAAGGGGCCGCAAGGGTTGTTCGCCGGCGGTTCCGGGGGAATGCGCTGCCCGGGAGTTTGGGGCCGTCCTAATTGTCGATCAGATGATATGTCGTTTCATAATCCGAAGACTGGCCACTCGTCTAGCATGCCGCGAAAGAGTGGTGAAGGCGAGGATATGACTGAGCGCGAGCAGGCACCGGCGGGAATCGACCCCACGGTCCCGAGTGTGGCCCGTATGTACGACTACTACCTGGGAGGCAAGGACAACTTCGCCTCCGACCGGGCGGCCGGTGACAGGATCGTGGAGCTTGTCCCCAACGTGAAGGACGTGGCGCGCTCCAACCGCGCCTTCCTCGGGCGCGCCGTGCGGCATCTCGCCGCCGCGGGGATCCGCCAGTTCATCGACATCGGCACCGGCCTGCCGACGCAGGAGAACGTGCACCAGGTCGTCCTGCGCGAGGCGCCCGACTCCCGGATCGTCTACGTCGACAACGATCCCATCGTGCTCGTGCACGCCCGCGCGCTGCTCGCCGACAACCCGCAGACCACCGTGATCTCCGGGGACCTGCGGGAGCCGGATGCGATCCTGGATCACCCGGAGGTCCGCGAGCGCATCGACTTCGACCAGCCGGTCGCCGTCCTCATGGTCTCCATCCTGCACTTCGTCGCGGACGACAAGGAGGCCGCCGACATCGCCACCTCCTTCGGGCGGCGGCTGGTCTCAGGCAGCCACGTGGTGATCTCCCACGTCACCTCCGGCGACCTCAGCGAGGAGCAGGTCCGCCAGGGCCGTGGTGTCTACGGCACGACCACCGCGGGCGGCGTCTTCCCCCGCACCCTCACCCAGATCCGCGGACTGTTCGACGGGCTGGAGATCCTCGAACCCGGTCTGGTGCCCGCCTACGACTGGCGGATCGACCCCGGCGACGTCGTCATCCCGCCGGGAGCCGGCGCCGTCACGGTGGGTGCCGTCGGCCGGGTTCCCTGACCGGCGACCCGTACCGTCCCCGGACGACCGGCATCGTCCGGGGACGGCTCCCACCCGGCGGGCGGTGAACTTATCGGGGCGGACGGGCGTATCTCCAGGATGTTGACACATTCGTGCCAGTCCGGTGTCGTCAGGAACGCACGCGCGATCGCCGCGGCGATCCTCGCCCTGTCGTTCTCCATCGCCTGCAGCGCAGACCGGCCCGCGGGTCCCCCCGCCGCCGTGGCGGCGGGCGACGCGGTCCCCGCGGGGCCGCCGCCCACGGTCGAGCAGCTCGCCAGGAAGGCCGGATGCAAGGCCGAGATCCAGGTCGACGCGGTCGACATCCGTACCGGAGCCTGCGAGACCTCCGCCGGATCACTTGCCGTAGCGCCGCTAGATGTGCGAGCCGCGATATTCCTGTCAGAGATCTCTTGTCTAGCACTACTAGAGTCGGCGGGAGGCCCACGGGCGGGTCCGCGAGAAGCCGCTCCCCTCGGGAGCGGAGGAGACACAAGGGGAGCGCCGTGGCGCGACGGCATCGGCTGATCGTCACGGTCGCCCGCGAGTCGGCCGAGACGGAGGGTGAACTTTATCCCTGAATGAAATGGATACGGCATTGCCTGGGGATTCGTCGATCCGTAGCATCCGTCACATGTCCATCACGCGTGAGTTCGCCTATGCCTCGCCCTCGCGTCCCGCTGACGGCGAGTGCGTGTGGTACCGCTCCAAGGGTGACGTCTACGACCTGATCCGTACGGGCAGCGACGGGGACTTCAGGTACCACGCCTTCCACGCCCGTGACGGCCGCTACCTCCAGGCGTTCGCCTCCTGGCAGGACGGCATGGAGTGGATCAGGGAGCGCGTCGAGGCCGAGTAGGGCCGCCTGCCGCGGACGCGTCGGGCACGAGGCGCAACGCCGGGCGCTGGTCGGGCAGGTCGAGCAGCTCACGCACCCGGGAGACCGGCCAGGCCAGCTGGGTGGCGAGCCGCTCCATGGTGAGGCCGGTCTCGCCGACGGCCAGGTCGAAGGCCTGGCGCAGCAGCACGGGCTGCTCGCCGGGGTAGCCGCTGATCGGCTCGGCGGCGAAGCCCGGCTGGTCGCGGAGCGTCTTGAGCCGCTGGTAGGCGCGGCTCGCCGCCGAGTCGGAGATCAGACCGACCTCGCGGCAGCGGTACAGCAGGGAGTCGACGGACACGCCCCAGGTGCGCTTGAGCTCGACCAGCCTGCGCAGGTCGAGGCGGCCGGGCAACTCGGGCAGGATGCTGTCGCGCGGGGTGAGGAACTCGGCGGCGAAGACGTCGGCCTCGCGCTCCTGCTGGGTGTCTCCCGAGGCCGCGTCGCCGTGCAGCACCAGATGGCCCAACTCGTGGGCGGCGGTGAAGCGGTAGCGGTGGATGTCGTCGAACCGGTTGGCGGTCAGCACCACGATCGGGCGCGGCAGCTGGGAGGTGGAGAAGGCGTCCACCGTGGTGGCGTCCTCGTCCGGCGGTGGGAGGACCACGACGATCCCCTGCGCCTCCATATGCCGTACGACGTGCGACAGCGGGCCGGTGCCCAGCCGCCAGAGCCGCCGCAGGGCGCGGGCGGCCTGGACGGGGTCGCGGGGCAACTCGACGCCGGAGTGGACCTCGCCGCCGGAGAAACCGGGAAGGGCCACGTCCGGCAGCCTGACCTGTTTCTCCAGGGCGTGGGCCAGCTCCCAGACCTGCTCGACGAAGGCCGCGGCCTTGGCGCGCTGGTGGGCACGGGTGGAGCGCAGGCTCCTGAAGTGCGCCATGGACCCGTCCAGCTTGCCGTGCGGGCGGCCGAGCAGGAAGAACGCCGGCGGCACGCCGAGCGCGTCGGCCAGGCGGGGAACGAGCTCGGGGCGTGGACGGGTCATGCCCGTCTCGTACTGCCCCACCGCCGCGGGGGTGACGCCGATCCGCTCGGCCAGGTCCTTCTTCGTCATCCCCGCCAGCTGTCGCGCCTGGGTCAGCCGCGCCTGGTCGAACGCGTCGGTGACGGCCTGCGGGCTCGGGCCGCCCTCGGCGACGCCGAACAGGGGGGTCTGGTTACGGTTGCTCATTGTCGCCGGTGACCACGGTTTCCTCTGGTGCCTCACTGCCTACGGGGAAGATCTTGCCATTCTTCCGCTCGGCCGAAGACCGCGTGCTCAGCGCGAGGTCGGGCAGGAGACCACCGTCGAAACGCGACGCGACACCGGGCTCCGTCGCCCACGGGCCGGCGAGGGGACCGGCGGAGGCGGCCGGCAGCGGGATCGGCTCGTGGTGCAGCCAGCGGATCCTGCCGAACTCGTCGACGAGCTCCGCCTCGCCCCAGTAGAGCCGCAGCAGGCCGGCCTGCGCGTTGCCCGCGTAGGCGACCGGGACCAGCCGGGTCTCGTCGGGCAGCCCGGTGAGCGCGGGGCGGACCGTGGCCGGACCGTCCGCCCCCGCGGACAGGTCCAGCTCCTCCTGGGCGCCGTCCCCGTCGAGTGCCAGGTCCAGTTCCTCCTGGCGGTAGGAGGTCGCGGGGCCGAACCGGTCGAACAGCTCGCGGACCAGCGAGGAGACGCGGCCGTCGCTGATCCGGGCCTCGGAGATCGGCGTGCGGTCGTCCTCGGCGTAGCGGAACGGCAGCAGCAGGTTGCCGCCGAGCACCACCAGGTGGTGCGGCGAGCCGTGCGGCCTGACCAACCGGAAGCCCGGCTCGTCACGCAGCCCCTCGGCGAGCGCCTCGTAGCGCCTGGCCATCATGGTGAAGCCGTAGGTGTACCGCTTGTCGCTGTGCGCGGAGCTCTGCGCGTCCTGCGCGTTGCCCATCGCCTCAAGCAGCGAGACGGCCAGTTGCCGCCGCACCACCTCGGCACGCTCGCCGAACCGCTCGCTCGCCCAGCCTGACCCCACTCGCGCCGACCCCGCCCGGCCCGGTGACGACGTCCCCCCGCCCATCGGCGACCTCCGCTCACGCTTCACCCGGTGTCAGACGGCCATCGCCGACACTTCATTTCCGTGCATCGTACTCCCGTGCGGGCTCTATTTGATGTTGCCTGTCTCCCGTGTCGCCGACGGCCCCGCTCGGCAGGGGAGGCTCCGCCAGGAGCCGCTCGGCCTCCTCGTCGGTGAACAGCCGGGAACGGATGAGGAAGCGCACCCCCTCCGGAGCCTCAAGGGAGAATCCGCCGCCGCGGCCGGGGACCACGTCCACCGTGAGGTGGGTGTGCCGCCAGTAGGCGTACTGGGAGGCGCTGATCCAGAACGGGGTGTCCAGGGCCAGCACGCCCAGCAGCAGGTCCGCGCCGCCGACCCGGAACTCGCCCCGGGGGTAGCACATGGGCGAGCTGCCGTCGCAGCAGCCGCCCGACTGGTGGAACATCAGCGGGCCGTGTCGTCCGTGGAGCACGGTCAGCAGTTCCTCGGCGGCGGGGCCGAGCCGCACCCGCTCCACTCGGAGCGGGTGCGGCTCGCCGGTTGGGCCGGTCGGCATCAGAAGAAGCCGAGTCTCTTGGGCGAGTAGCTGACCAGCAGGTTCTTGGTCTGCTGGTAGTGGTCCAGCATGGCCCGGTGGTTCTCGCGGCCGATGCCCGACTGCTTGTAGCCGCCGAACGCGGCGTGCGCCGGATAGGCGTGGTAGCAGTTGGTCCACACGCGCCCGGCCTTGATCGCCCGGCCGAACCGGTAGGCGGTGTTCACGTCACGGGTCCACACTCCGGCGCCCAGGCCGTACAGGGTGTCGTTGGCGATCTTCAGGGCCTCGTCCTCCGAGTCGAAGGTCGTCACCGAGACGACCGGCCCGAAGATCTCCTCCTGGAAGACGCGCATGTCGTTGGTGCCCTTGAAGATCGTCGGCTCGATGTAGTAGCCGCCCTCCATGCCGGGAACCGTGCGCGGGCCACCGCCGGTGAGCAGCTCGGCCCCCTCCTTCAGCCCGATGTCGATGTAGGACAGGATCTTCTCGTACTGGTCGTTGCTCGCCTGCGCGCCGATCATGGTGGCCGGGTCCAGCGGGTCGCCGCCGACGATGGCCCTGGTGCGGTCGAGTGCCCTGCTCATGAACTCGTCGTAGATGGACGCGTGGATCAGGGCCCGCGAGGGGCAGGTGCACACCTCACCCTGGTTCAGGGCGAACATCACGAAACCCTCGACGGCCTTGTCCAGGAAGTCGTCGTCGGAGGCCGTGACATCGGGAAGGAAGATGTTGGGGCTCTTACCGCCGAGTTCCAGCGTCACCGGGATGATGTTCTCCGAGGCGTACTGCATGATCAGCCGCCCGGTCGTGGTCTCGCCGGTGAAGGCCACCTTGGCCACCCGCGGGCTGGAGGCCAGCGGCCTGCCCGCCTCCGCGCCGAACCCGTTGACGACGTTGATCACACCGGGCGGGAGCAGGTCGGCGATCAGCTCCATCACCAGCAGGATGCTGGCGGGGGTCTGCTCGGCGGGCTTGAGGACGACGCAGTTGCCCGCGGCCAGGGCGGGGGCGAGCTTCCACACCGCCATCAGGATGGGGAAGTTCCACGGGATGATCTGGCCCACCACGCCCAGCGGCTCGTGGAAGTGGTAGGCGACGGTGTCCTCGTCCAGTTGGCTGATCCCGCCCTCCTGGGCGCGGACGACCCCGGCGAAGTAGCGGAAGTGGTCGACGGCCAGCGGCAGGTCCGCGGCGAGCGTCTCGCGTACCGGCTTGCCGTTCTCCCAGGTCTCGGCGACGGCGAGCCGCTCCAGGTTCTCCTCGATGCGGTCGGCGATCCGGTTGAGGATTTTCGACCGTTCGGCGGGCGAGGTCCGGCCCCAGGACTCGGCCGCGTTGTGGGCGGCGTCCAGAGCCAGCTCGACGTCGGCCGCGGTGGAGCGGGCCACGCTGGTGAAGGTCTGCCCGGTGATCGGGCTCGGGTTGTCGAAGTAGGCCCCGTCCACCGGGGGCACCCACTCCCCGCCGATGAAGTTGTCGTACCGGGGGGCGTAGGTGACGATGCTTCCTTCGGAACCGGGCGGTGCGTAGACCATGGTTTCGCTCTCCTTCACATGGCTGTAACAGAGCCAACGATGGATGGGCGAGGTTGGTGAAAGGTTGGCGTCCGGGCGGACCGTGCCGGGGCCGCCGGGGGCGTGAGGTCAGTCGCTCCGCGCCGTGCGGTGACGGGCGAGCGCCACCGCCCCGCGCGGGTCATCGGGCCCGAGGATCGCCAGGGCCCGCTCGTGTATCTCCAGGTCGTGCGGGTGCAGCTCGCCGAAGCGGAACACCGGTCCAGGGTCGTGCCACCGGAGTACGGCCTCGCGCAGCGCGACCTCGATGTGCTCGCGCCAGGTCCTGATCCCCGGCGCGTCGGACCATGGCAGCAGGGGGCCGCCGTAGAGCCGCGCCGCCTCCTCCACCCGCCCGGCGCGGAGGGCGGCGAGCACCTCGGCGGCGTCGCAACCCACGGGCGCGGTCAGCTCGTACCGCCGGGTGGCCAGCGCGCCCGAGAGCGCCCGCCGCAGGTGGGAGACCTCCGCCTTGAGGGTGGTCGAGGCGACGTGCCGCTCGCCGTACAGCTCGTCCATCAGCCGCTCCGGGGACATCCCGGGACCCTGCGGTCCGGCGAGCGCGAGCAGGGTGAGGATCTCCAGCTGGCGAGGGGGCAGTCGGACGGGAACGTCGTCACGGGTCAGCCCGGCGCCACCGAGGGTGCGCAGCCGCAGACCGGAGCCGCCGTTCCGGCCGGGACCTCCGGCGAAGGAGCCCCGGGCGGAAGGCCCGCCCGCGGAGGGAGAGCCCATCCGTTCGGCCAGGCGGCTCTCGATGCCGCCGACCAGGGTGTGCAGTGCGGGCATGGCCAGGGGGTGCGAGCGCTCCCAGGTGCTCGACAGGTCGAGCACGCCGAGAACCTGGCCGCCGGGGGCCCGGATCGGGGCGCAGTAACAGACCCACCCGTGCAGGGCCCGTACGAGGTGCTCGGCCGAGAACACCTGGGTCGGGCGGCCGGTGCGCAGCGCGAGGGAGAGGGCGTTGGTGCCCATGGCCTGCTCGTCCCAGCGGCCCCCGGGGGCGAAGTTCACCGCCTCGGCCCGCCGCCGCATGACCCGGCCGCCGCAGGTCCACATGATGGTGCCCGTCTCGTCGGTGACCGCCGCGATGAAACCGCCGTCCTCGGCGATCCCGCGCAGTTCGTCGGCGACCGCGGCCAGCGGCTCGCGCAGCGGCGACTGCCTCCAGCGCTGGCGGGCCTCGCCTTCCTCGGGGGCGCTGTCCTGCTCGGGTCGCACCGTCGCGATGGACCGGCCCCAGGAGTCGACGATCTCCTTCCTGAGCCGCTCGCGGTCATGCGGACGCCCGCCCTGAAGCCAGCGTGTCCACTCCAGCTCCAGGTTGGTGCGCTGCCGGCGCAGCGCCTGGCTTCCTTCCATGAACCGCCTCAAACCCGTTGACGCCTACCGTGATGATGCCTCACCCCGCGCCACGGCGCACCTCTCCGGGACGGCGCCGCACATCTGAAGTCCGTCGGCTCCGGCCGGGGGACACTCCCGGCAGGCGTCGCCTGCCTGCCTTACCCGTCGTCCGTCTCCCGCGATGCCGGCCTCGGGAGGCTGGACGACGGCTGGGCCGTACGGGCGGCGACAGAGATCACGCGCCTGCGGGGCCGGAGCCTGCCGAACCTGTCGGCCCTCGGGGATGGAAGACGAAGGCCGCCCGCGACGGTTGTCGGGGCGGCCGGGGGCGGTGTTCTAGCTTCGGTCGAACTCGTTGGCCTTCACGCCGTTGATGAAGGCGTCCCACTCGGCCGGGGTGAAGAAGAGCTTGGGGCCTTCGGGGTCCTTGGAGTCGCGTACGGCGATCAGCTCGGGGTGCTCGGCCTTGTGGCCGGGGGCGTCGACGACATCCTTGAGCTCCGCGACCTCAACGCAGTTTCCGCCGTTGCTGCCGGTAAAGGTTGACTTCTGCCACTTGGCGTTACTCAGGTCCATCGTTCCTCCGCCGTTCTCTTAATGAGGTCCATCGACATGTCCAATGGAAGTGCCTCTATGCGAATGGCCTCGAATTTTTCTGCGGCTGTCGCGATATCGTCCTGGTCGCTGGTGACCAGTCCGCGAACGGCCGTGTCAAAGTAAGCTACCTCGCTTCCGCCTTCCAGCGTAGCGATTATGAATCCCGCTTCAAGGCCCGCGCGCATGCCTCCGAGTGGCACCACCTGCACGCTGATACGGGGAGTGATGATCGAGGTCAGGTGCTCAAGTTGCGCGCGCATGACCTGAGGGCTTCCGATCAGACGATGGATTGCCGCTTCGTCGATCACGCATCGCAGGAGCGGTGGCGCGGGACTCTCCCGGCTGAATATTTCCTGACGCGCCAGGCGGGCCTGCACGGCGGTCTCGTCCCTGTAGAGAACTTCGCGAGCGTACTCGGGGGTCTGGAGCAGCCCGGGAATCAAGATCGGTTCGTATGCGCGCAGAGCCGTCGCCACCTGCTCTTTGTCGGGCCACTTTCCGAACCAGGAAGGGAAGACCTGCCCCTTCCGCCAGTCGAGGAGGCGGCGGAGGGCGCCGCCCGTGTTGAGGACCTTGTCGCAGGCGTCGGCGAACTCGGGGCTGGCCGGAAGCTGGCCGGTCTCCACCCCGCTGATCAGGGACTCGCTGAAATGGATCTTCTCGGCCGGCTGACTCTGGGTGAGCCCCGCCGCCTTCCGGTAGTGCTTCAGCTCCCGGCCCCATATTGCCTGAGGTGTGTAAAGGTCGACCACGATGCCCTCCTTGCCGGAATTCAACAACGGCCGTGCGAATCCCCAACGCTCGTCGATGGTGACCGTTCGACTACCAAGCGTAGCCATATCGCGGCACGCTGGCCATATGGATTCCAAGGAAGAAGGGGAGACCGGAAAAGAGGCTCTCAAGGCATACGCGGCGCTGACCGAATATCGCTACACGCTGGATCTTTCCCTGGCCGTGCTGGGGGAGAGATGGATACCGCGCGAAACGAGAAACGTGGCCTCCGCCCGCCGATTCGTCTGGGACATCGCCACCGACTGGAACACGTCGGAAGACGCCCCGGAAATCGCCGAACTCCTGGTCTCGGAACTCGTCACCAACGCGATCGCATACGGCTCGTCAGACGTTCCAGACCCGACCGCCATCCGCATCAGAACCACCAGGGAGAAAGAATTGATGACCGTGGACGTCTACGACTCCTGCATAGCCGTCCCCAGAATGAGGCAGGCCAACTGTCTGGACACCTCCGGCAGGGGCCTGGCCATCGTCGAAGACCTCTCCCACAACTGGGGCTGGACCCTCAACCCCTACGGAAAGTCCGTCTGGTTCCAGCTGGTGGCATGGCTCTGAACATCAAAGGACACAGAAACGGGGCCCTTGGTCGGCCAGATCGCCGCTCGGTTCGCAATCCTCGTTCCGCTGTTTGACCGATCACCGAGGTCTGTGGTTCTCCGGCTTTGTCAACGTCGGCGCGATGTCGATCGTAGGATCTTCGTCAAAACGGTGGCGTGGCAGATGCCGGAGATGTCAGAACAGGACGATCCGCGTCAAGATCACTTGGCGATCGTCTCTGTTGATCCGGTATTCGGCGATGCCGTATCCGGGGCGATCAGGATCTCCCGCCAGTCAGGGTCGGCGCCAAGCTCATTGCTTCCACGCAGCCAAGGGTTCTCGCAGATCGCCACCGTCAGCGCGGCCACCGTGGAGAACACCTCGGCGGACACGGCCGGATCGGCGAGAGCGTCGGCCACCATCTCGGAAGGGAGGACCGGCCACAGGTCGTCGTCCCCGCTCACGAAACGGTGTGCTCCCGCCGACGGGCGATCTCTTCCATGGTCGACGTCTGCAACGTGCCTGCCTCGGCGGTGGCGTGAACGCGGTCGCGGTCAGGATCGGTGTCGAGCATCGCCCGGCCCCACCACGCGCTCAGGACACCGTCCAGCTCCGGTCCCTGCTGGGCTTCCAGCAACTCGGCGAAGAACTGGGCCCGGTGGCCACCGCGCAGCGCGTCGGAGATCGCGCCGATGGTCCGGGGCACCCTCGGCTGCCTGGTCTCGTATCCGCCAACGGGCCGAGCGGTCATCGCCATCACCTCTCCGCTCCTGCCACCAGCCTAAAGCGGCGGTGTCGACCTCGCAGCCACTCAGACGACATCCAGCTGTCGACAGAAGTCGATGTCTTCGTTTTTCGGGCAGGGCCAGGTCGTGCCGCCCGTACGGAAGAACACCTCAGGTCGGGGGAGCGAGGGTTCCGGCGGCGAGGGCGTGGGTCAGGGCGGTGGCGGCGGTCTGGCCCGAGGTGGTCAGTTCCCGGAGTTCGGCCTCGAAGGTGAAGATCCCGCGGAAGGCGTCGCCGTACCTTCGCTGCTCCTCGACCGAGAGGCGCGGCACCTGGGCGCGGCGCGGGTCGAAGCGGGTGGAGCCGGACTGGGTGCCGGTCGTCGCGCCCGGGGAGAGCGCCCGGACGAAGCCCGCGAGGAAGAACGGGTCCAGCCGGTCGGGGTCGGGGCGCAGCAGGACGAGCCGGGGGCCGAGCAGCAGGCCGGGCTCCCCGATCACCCGGGTGGCCAGGCCGCCGGCCCCGATGGCGGCGACCACGTCTCCGGGCTCGGTCCTGATCCGGCCCTCGGGGCGGG
Source organism: Streptosporangium sp. NPDC049644 (assembly GCF_040675205.1). NCBI lineage: Bacteria > Bacillati > Actinomycetota > Actinomycetes > Streptosporangiales > Streptosporangiaceae > Streptosporangium > Streptosporangium sp. NPDC049644. The sequence goes on from NZ_JBFAOJ010000010.1 coordinate 100,220, forward strand.
TGCGCGTCTCCACCGCGCCCCCGTCCAGGACGTGCCGGTCGGTCAGCACCGGATCGCCCGAGCCGTCGATCTCGAAGCGCCCCGTCTGCCAGACGGCCAGCGCCCCGATCCGCTCCAGTTCCGCCAGTGTGACGGACGGCAACTCCTGGCCGGTGCCGGGGACGGCCTCGGGGACGAGGGTGGCCAGTCTTCCGAGCCGCTCGGCCAGCCGCCCGCGGAGCAGCAGGTAACCCTCCGCGGAGACCTGTTCCTCGGTGCCGAGATACCGGGACGGGGTGACGTCGACGTCCTCGTCGACCAGCTCGATGATCGGGACCGTGCGGCTCTCGCCCGGCCTGTCGACGTCGAGGTCGGGGTCCGCGTGGAACTCGCGCCACCGCTCGGCCACCGCGTCGAGGTTTCCCAGGTCGGCCTCGGCCATCAGGACGCGGGAGGGGGTGCGGTCGTCGGCGGTGGGCTTGCGCAGCACCCAGATGTGCACGGGCAGCGCGGTGCCACCCGACGCGACCTTCGGGGGGAGGCCGATGACGGCCCGCAGGGTCCCGCGCCGCAGCAGGTTGCTGCGGATGCGGCGGCCCGAGCGGCGGTTGGCGGCGATCGCGGGCATCAGCAGCACCGCGACGCCGCCCGGCGCCAGGTGGGCGAGCGCGTGCTGGACCCAGGCCAGCTCCGACTCCATCTTGGGCGGCAGCCCGTACTCCCAGCGCGGGTCGCTCGTCAGCTCGTCGTATCCCCAGTGGCGCTCGTTGAACGGAGGATGGCACACGACGGCGTCGACGGTCAGGTCGGGCCAGGCGTCATGGCGCAGCGAGTCGCCCGCCCTGACCTCGCCGCCGCTCTCCGGCGCGCCGCCCGCCTTCGCCCTGCCGCCCGCTCCGGCCAGTGCCAGGCGTGACCGCGCCAGCCGGGCCAGGGAGTCGTCGTACTCCTGCCCGTACGCGCGCCGCCCCGGGGCCGCCGCGGCGAGGAGGACGCCGAGGCCGCAGGCGGGGTCGAGGACGGACCGCGCGCCGGGCCCCGCCAGTTGGGCCATGAAGTCCGCGATCTCGGCGGGTGTCTCGGCCAGGCGGCGCGAGTGGACGTCGGCGTAGCGGTCCAGCAGGAAGCGGATGGCCTGGGGGCCGCCCTCCTCATCGGCGTACCGCCTGATCAGCTCCCACGCGGGGGCCGGGACGGTGTGGGGCCTGCCCTGGCCGAGCAGGAGCTCGGCGGCCTCGGCGACGACCTCGCCGAGCCTGAGGTCGTCGCCGGCGGCGCGGACCTGCTGCCAGACGCGCTCGCGTAGCGGGAGTTCGGCCACCTTGCCCTGCTGGAGCAGCCACGCCTCGACGGCGCCGAGCGAGAAGGTCGGGCTGGTCGCCGTTCCGCCCACGGGCTCGGGGAAGTCCTCGTGCCGTCGCCGCCAGTTGCTCACGGCCGCGCGGCCGACGCCCGCTATCCGCGCGATGTCGGCGGCGGTGACGCTCGCCTCGTCCCCTGCCATCGCCAGCCTCCGTTTTCCCACGTCAGCCCATTTGACATGTGGACGACAACTTATCTCACAGCGTTGACGGACGTCGATCGGCGGCATCGAGTACGTGTATTTGGTTCACGTGACGAGGGGGCCGGGCGGAAAAGGACCTGCGAATTGTCGGTGGGGCAGGCAAGGATGACCCCATCATGGTTATCCACCCGTCTCTCCCGTTCACCGCCACGACGTCCCCGAGCGGGGACATCGTGGTCTTCTACGTCGGCACCGAGCCCCGGATGACACCGGAACAGGCGCTCGCGTTCGCCGACCAGCTCCGCGACCTCGCGGCCGGCGCGTCGTGCCCGGGGCGCCGGGAGCACTGGTCGATGGGCACCGGATGTCCTGACCGTGCCATGGCGTATTCTCGGTAATCCCTTTCACTCTCCGTGGTCATTGCGTAACGTTCTGCCTGTCGTGGCTTCCGGAAAGAGGAGTCGCCTCATCGATTCGCCGTGCTCCTGACGCCCGATGCCCAGGGCGCCCCCGGACGCGTCGACGTCGGATACGGAAGGACGGAACATGCAACCCTTCGAGCTCCCCGACTTCTACCTGCCGTATCCGGCCAGGCTGAACCCCCACGTGGAGACCGCGCGCGAGCACACCAGGGCCTGGGCGCACGACATGGGCATCCTCGATCCCGACCTCGGCATCTGGGACGAGGACAGGCTGGAGGCGATGGACTACGGCCTGCTCTGCGCCTACACCCACCCCGACGCGCCCGCCGGTGAGCTCGACCTCATCACCGACTGGTACGTGTGGGTGTTCTTCTTCGACGACCACTTCCTGGAGACCTTCAAGCGCAGCGGTGACCTGGCCGGGGCCAAGGCGTACCTCGACCGGCTGGCGGCCTTCATGCCGGTGCACCCCACCGGGCCCGCTCCCGAGCCGGAGAACCCGGTGGAGCGCGGCCTGGCCGACCTGTGGGCCCGGACCATCCCGGCCATGTCCGCCGACTGGCGGGCCCGGTTCGTCGAGAGCACAAAGAACCTCCTCGACGAGTCCCTCTGGGAGCTCGCCAACATCAACGCCGGACGCGTCGCCAACCCGATCGAGTACATCGAGATGCGGCGCAAGGTCGGCGGCGCCCCCTGGTCGGCCAACCTGGTGGAGCACGCCGCGGGCGCGGAGGTCCCGGCCGCCGTCGCCGCCAGCCGGCCGATGCGCGTGCTGAGGGACACCTTCTCCGACGGGGTGCACCTGCGCAACGACCTGTTCTCCTACGAGCGGGAGGTCGGCGACGAGGGCGAGCTCAGCAACGGGGTGCTGGTCTTCGAGCGCTTCCTGGGCTATGACACCCAGCAGGCGGCCGACGCGGTCAACGACCTGATCACCTCCAGGCTGCACCAGTTCGAGAACACCGCCCTCACCGAGTTGCCGGCCCTCTTCGAGGAGCACGGCCTGGACCTCAAGTCCCGCATCGACGTCCTGGCGTACGTCAAGGGACTCCAGGACTGGCAGTCGGGTGGCCATGAGTGGCACATGCGCTCCAGCCGCTACATGAACGGGACCTCGCAGACCTCGACGGTCGCCCCGGCCCTCCTCGGCGGTCCCACCGGCCTGGGCACCTCGGCGGCGCGCATCAGGCTGGCGCCCGGCATCACCGGCCCGGGTGGGATCAGGAGCCACACCCACGTCCCCCTGCGGAAGGTGGGGCCGGTGCCGCTGCCCGAGATCTACATGCCGTACCCGGCCAGGATGAACCCCAACCTGGACGGCGCCCGCCGCCACGCGGTGGAGTGGGCGCGCGAGATGGGAATGTTCGAGCAGCTACCCGGCTTCCCCGGGCTGGCCGTCTGGACCGAGCACAAGCTCGCCGGCTACGACTTCGCCGTCTGCGCCGGGGCGATCAACCCGGACGCGCCCGGCCCCGAGCTGGACATCTCGACGTTCTGGCTCACCTGGGGGACCTACGCCGACGACTACTTCCCGGTGGTGTTCGGGCCCCGGCGTGACATGCTCGGCGCGAAGGTGTTCAACGAGCGGCTGTCGGCGTTCATGCCGCTCGACCTCTCCGCCACCCCGCCGCCGGCCAACCCGATCGAGCGCGGCCTGGCCGACCTGTGGTTCCGTACGGCGCCCCCCATGACGGAGAGCGCGCGTGCCAGGTTCCGCCGGGCCGTCGAGGACATGACGGAGAGCTGGCTGTGGGAGCTGGCCAACCACATCCAGAACCGGGTTCCCGACCCGGTCGACTACATCGAGATGCGCCGCAAGACCTTCGGCTCCGACCTCACCATGAGCCTGTCCCGGCTGGCCCACGGCCAGTCGGTGCCGCCCGAGGTCTACCACACCCGGACGATACGCGGGCTGGACGACTCGGCCGCCGACTACGCCTGCCTGGTCAACGACCTCTGCTCCTACCAGAAGGAGATCCAGTTCGAAGGCGAGCTGCACAACTGCGTGCTGGTCGTCCAGGACTTCCTCAACTGCGACCTGCGGCAGGCGGTCCACATCGTCAACGACCTGATGACGTCTCGAATGCGGCAGTTCGAGCACACCGTCGCCACCGAGCTCCCGGCGCTGTACGACGACTTCGACCTCGACGGGGAAGCCAGGAAGACGCTCGACGGATATGTGACGGAGCTGCAGGACTGGATGGCGGGCGTCCTGCTCTGGCACATGAAGACCCGCCGTTACGACGAGTCCGAGCTGCACTACCCGCCCGCCACGGCCCGGCCTCTCGGCGCCCCCGCCGGGCTCGGCACCGCGGCCGCTCACCTCGGGGCGTTGCTGAGCGCCGGGGCTTCGCGGCGAGGGGCGGTGTCGGAGGTCTGAGGGGTCTCGTGTTCGGTACCGGACACGGGATGGGTGCGGAACACGGAGATCGCCCGTGGGAGGACTACGCGGAGAGGGATCCGGGGCGGCCGAGTACGGCGGCCTGTGCCGTGGAGTGATGAATGCCATGTGCCCGATCGTTGGGGGCTACGGCGACGCGCAGAGGTAATTCAGAAGGCCGCAGCGGTACGTTAACGGTGGCATGTCGGATCGGACCGACCGATTCCGCGCGCCATCGTAGTCAGGTCGATGACAACGTACGATGCGAGTCCGGCTCCGTCCATTCGTGAGGCCGCGAAAGCGGCTTGGCGGGAAGCCGCTCCCTTCGGGGAGCGGCGGAGTCACGGGCCGTAAGGAAACCAGAGGCATCCGCAGGCGTCATTCCTGCTCACCATTGGGAGTCGCCGCGTGACGATCCGTTTGATCTTGGTCTGTCATGGTCCCACCTTCGCCGTCTCCCGGGCGTCCTTCCCGGCCGACGAATCGCTCACCGAACGGGGCAGACAGGCGGCAGGGAACGGGGTGGAGTCCGCGGCGACGGCTTGGTGCAGCCCCGCCGCCGCGGCCAGGGAGACCGCGGCGGAGCTCGGACTGGACCCGTCGATCGAGCCCGCCCTTCGCGACTGCGACTACGGGCGCTGGCGCGGTCGCGAGTTCGCCGAGGTCCAGGCCGCCGAACCCGAGGCAATCCAGGACTGGCTCACCGATCCCGCCGCCAGGCCGCACGGCGGGGAGTCGATCGTGGATCTGATCGAGCGGACCGGTGACTGGCTGGCGGGCCTGTGGCGGGAATCCTTTCATGGTCGCGCGGTCGCCGTGACGCACGCCGCGGTCATCCGGGCCGCGTTGGTGAACGTGCTCGCCGCGCCTCCCGCCTCGTTCTGGCGCGTCGACGTCCCGCCGCTGGCCCGGGTTCGGCTCAGCGCGCACCACGGTCGCTGGCAGCTGCGCGCGACCGGGCCTGACGGGCCGTCGCCGGTCTGACGGAGTCAGGCTCACCGGGCGGCGCGGTGCTGAGAGAGGTGACAGCCGACGCCTTACGTTTCACAAGCCGTACGTTTCACAAAGGGACGAATGGGAGGACGGTTCTTCCCTCGTGATCTTTTGATCTCGATGCTCTGTGGCCGTGATGGATTCGATCGGTCAATCGCAGGGTTCTCTTCGCCGCCCGTACTAAAGATTTCATGAAGGACATCCATATGACCGGATAGTGCCGCTCACGATTATCCGAAATGCTGACCAAAATCCGACGAGCCCGAGTTTTGGGATGACCTTCCCCTTCCGCCTCTGGTGGAGAGTGTCTGCTCAGAGGCAGCCACCGCGGGTACCGGGCAACGAGAGGTTCGACTATGTCGTCCAGGGGAGTTCATGTCCGGCCGCGGGGGAGCGCCGTGACCTGGGGCACCGGCGCCCACGGATTTCCCTGGTCGCGATGCCGGAGGTGAAGGACGACCGGCCATCGGACGTGTCGCTGGCCGGTCTGACCGTCATTAGCGGACTCGTGGACGCGATCAGCTACGTCGGCATCGGCCAGGTGTTCATGGCGAACATGACGGGGAATCTGCTCATCCTGGGCTTCGCCGCGGGCGATCCGTCCAAGTTCCCACTCGTCGCGACGGTCATCGCCGTGGTGGGCTTCTTCCTCGGGGCAGGGTTGGCCGGGCGGCTCACCGACCGGGTGCCGAACGTCCGCCGCAGGATGATCCTCGCCATGATCATAGAGACCAGCCTTTTCGCCGTCACCACGGTGGGCTCGTTCCTGCTGCCCACCACCCAGGTCGGCCGCTACCCGCTGATCGTCACCCTGGGGGTCGCCATGGGCGGACGGAACACCGTCGTGCGCCGCCTCAAGATCCCAGAGATCAGCACGACCGTGGTGACCGGTACGTTGGCCAACCTGGCGGCTGATTCGGTGCTCGGCACCAGAAGGCGCACGCGGGCCCGCCGCCGCGCGGGAGAGATCGTCTCGCTGGTCCTCGGAGCCTGGGTGGGTGTCCTGCTACTGCGACACTTCGGGTTCAACGCCACGCTGGTGGTGTTGACCGTCCTGATGGCCCTGATAACCGCGCTCTACGCCTGGCGCACGTCACCGGCACGCGCCCGCTGACCCGTCACCGGTCTTACCGGTCGCGGAAACAGCCCAGGTCGAAGAAGCGTGCGAGGGGGGAAAACGAGCTTTACGCCGCGCTGCGGTCGGTGCTCCACGACACCGGTGGTCGGCCGGACACTCCTCACTCCTGCTTCCTGAGGGAGGACTGGGAGATGAACGCCTACCTCGTCTGCGAGTGCCCGGGTTGGTGGCGAACCTGGTGAGTCCGTATACGTCAGGTTTCCGGTGCGGACGTGCTCCACACAGGTGGTCACCCACCTGTCACGGACCAGAAGGTCTTCACCGAGGAGCGATTTTCCGGGGACCCTCCGTCAGGTAGGGGCGGAGGAGCTCCTCGGCCCGCGCGCGTACGTCGTGCTCGTCCGATCCGGATTCAATCATGCGAGAAGCCGCATAGACGACGGCGTTGATCATCTCCGCGGTGTTTTCTGACGACCGTCACATCCGGCCAGAACGGCATGGTCGGTGTCGGCTACGGCGACGCCGGGTCACCCCGAGGTGTCCGGAGCGGCTCGGCCGGTCGCGGCGGTGCGGCAGCGCATATGTTTGTGGGGGACCGTCGCCGACGAAAGCGTGGAGAGCGTGGCAGCAGATGGCGTGCCCCCTGCCCGTGGCACTGTGGCCACCGCTCGGATCGGGGTGGCCCTGGCCGTGGCGTCTCTGCTGAACCACCTCGCCTGGCTGGGCTGGGACCGGGAACGGGTCGTCGAGCCGGACGGGAGTCTCAGCGGCCCCTATGAGCCGTGGCAGGTGGCCGGCCTGGTGGTCTGCCTGGGGATCCTCGCCGTGCTGGCCGGCAGGCTCGGCCTCCCGAAGATCGGCACGATCGGCGTCGCGGGCGTGATGTGGCTGTGCTGGTCGATCGACGCCGCGATGTCGGACGACAGCGGTCTGTGGGTCGTGGGCGCGGTGATGTTGCTGCCCGCGGCCCTGTTCGGTGTCGGTCTGGTCGCGTTCCTCGCGGCTTCCGGTAAAATCGCCGGCCGGGAGGTTCGGTCCGAGGAGTGACCCGCTCGCCTGTGCGGTGGCGGTGGCGGTGGTGGTGGCGGCGGTGGCCGGCCTCGCCACGAGGGCGGGCCCGTTTCCCTTGGCTTCGGAGCTCTGCGGCTCGGGACGTTTCTCGGCCTGCCGCACTTGATCACGGCCTGGCGACCGATGCCGGTGGCGGCCCGGATTCTCACCACCCTGCGAAGCGCAGCGGGGAATCGACGCCCGCTCTTGACGTCAGCAATGTTTGCGTTAACGCTTTGGGCGGAAACCTCCGTGAAATCCCCTCATGACTTTCGCGGTCCGTCACCTGTTTCTTGTTAGCGTTAACATAACGTTAGGAGATTACCAGCATGCTGCGCATCACCCCCCGCGCGGCGGTCGGCGTCGTGACGATCTGGCAGGCGGGAAGCCGGTGAACAGGCTCCCGCGCCGTCCGTCGCGGCCGGCGGCGCTGACCGCCACGGTCGTGCTGAGCCTGATCGCCGCCCTGCTGACAGCCCTCCCGGCCCACGCCACACCGGCCGTCCAGTACACCAACCCCCTGGCCACGCAACGAGCCGATCCCCACATCTTCCGGCACACCGACGGCTACTACTACTTCACCGCCACCGTTCCCGAGTACGACCGCATCGTGCTGCGCCGGGCCACCACCCTGCAGGGCCTGTCCACCGCGCCCGAGACGGTCATCTGGCGCAGGCACACAAGCGGTGAGATGGGAGCCCACATCTGGGCACCGGAGATCCACTTCATCAACGGCAAGTGGTACGTCTACTTCGCCGCCGGCCGTGCCGACGACGTCTGGCGGATCCGGATGTACGTGCTGGAGAGCGGCGCCGCCAACCCGCTGACCGGCACCTGGACCGAACGCGGCCGGATCGCCACCCCCTGGGACACCTTCGCGCTGGACGCCTCGACGTTCGTCGCGGGCGGCGTCCGGTACCTGACCTGGGCGCAGCAGGAACCCGGCATCGCCACCAACTCGAACCTGTACATCGCCCGGATGGGTGCCAACCCGTGGACCATCACCGGGTCGACGACGCGGCTGACCGTGCCGACGCTGGCCTGGGAGACGCGCGGGTACAAGGTCGCCGAAGGACCGACGGTGATCCAGCGCAACGGCCGGATCTTCCTCACCTACTCCGCCAGCGCCACCGACGCCAACTACTGCCTCGGCATGCTGACCGCCTCGGTCTCGGCCGACCTGCTCAACGCCTCCTCCTGGACCAAGAGCCAGAACCCGGTGTTCGCCACCAACGCCACGACCGGCCAGTACGGGCCGGGTCACAACTCCTTCACCGTCTCCGAGGACGGGCAGAGCGACATCCTCGTCTATCACGACCGCAACTACCGGGACATCTCCGGCGACCCGCTCAACGATCCCAACCGGCGTACCAGGCTCCAGAAGGTGTACTGGAACGCGGACGGCACCCCCGACTTCGGCATCCCGGTACCCGACGGGATCACACCGGTGCGGCTGAGGTCCTACGACCAGCCCGATCGTTTCGTCCGGCACTGGGAGTTCCGGGCCCGCCTCGACGCGAACGTCTCACCGCTGGCCGACTCACAGTTCCGGATCGTGCCGGGCCTGGGCGGCGGGGGAACGGTGTCGCTGGAGTCCGTCAACTTCCCCGGTTACCACCTGCGCCATCGCGGCTTCCAGGCATGGGTGGAGCGCGGCGACGGCTCGGCGACCTTCCGTGCCGACGCCACCTTCACCCGCCGGGCCGGCCTGGCCGACGGTTCGGCGGTGTCGCTGGAGTCCGTCAACTTCCCCGGCTACTACCTGCGCCATCGTGACCTCCAGATGTGGGTGGAGCGCGACGACGGCTCGGCGGCCTTCCGCACCGGCGCCACCTTCACCCTGGAGTGACCCGCCGGCCTGGTTTCCAGGGCCGCCCATGCTCGATGCGGGCGGCCCGCTGCTCCCGCCACACCCATTCCGAAGCGTTTCCAGGAGCCCCCATGTCACGAAAAAAGGGCATCATTGGCGCAATCTGCGCGCTTCTTCTCAGTCTCAGCTGCATAGCCGCCCTCACGGCGCCCGCCCAGGCGGTGGGGGAGACCACTTTCCGCAACCCGCTGCTGGCCGACGGCGCCGATCCGTGGCTGCAGTACCACCAGGGCAACTACTACCTGGCCAGCACCACCTGGAACTCCCAGCTGGTGATGCGCAAGTCACCGACCCTGGCGGGCCTGCGCACCGCCGCTCCGCAGTACGTCTGGTCGGACACCTCCGCCGGCGCCTGCTGCAACTTCTGGGCGTTCGAGTTCCACCGGCTCAACGGCCCCAGCGGAACCCGCTGGTACATGATGTACACCTCCGGGCAGAGCGGCACCCTCGACCGCCAGCACCTCAGCGTGCTGGAGAGCGCCGGCGACGACCCGCTGGGACCGTACAGCCTCAAGGGCTCGCCGATGCCGAGCACCTGGAACATCGACGGCTCCTACCTCCAGCTGAACGGCCAGCTGTACCTGCTCTGGTCGGAGTGGCAGGGAGCGGACCAGAGCATGTGGATCGCGCGGATGACCAACCCCTGGGCCGTCACCGGCTCCAAGGTGCTCATCTCCCGGCCCACCTACGGCTGGGAGACCGTGGGCGGTCGGGTCAACGAGGGCCCGGAGGTGCTGCAGCGGGGCGGGAAGACCTTCATCGTGTACTCGGCCAGCTCCTGCAACACCCCGGACTACAAGCTCGGCATGCTGACGCTGACCGGCGGTGACCCGCTCAGCGCCTCGTCATGGACCAAGTCCGCCAACCCGGTCTTCCAGCAGGGCAACGGCGTGTACGGCCCCGGACACAACGGCTTCTTCAAGTCCCCGGACGGCTCCGAGGACTGGATCGTCTACCACGGCAACGCCTCCGCCGGCCAGGGGTGCGGGAACACCCGCTCCACCAGGGCGCAGAAGTTCACCTGGAACGCGGACGGCACCCCCGACTTCGGCACGCCCGCCGCCACCACCGTCGACCTGCCGGTGCCCTCCGGTGAGCGCGGCCCGCTCACTGCGGCGGTGAAGGGGACCGCGTACACACTCGTCAACCGCAACAGCGGCCTGTGCCTGGCCACCACCGGTGGCTCCGGCGCCGACGGCGCCAACGTCGCCCAGCACTCCTGCGCCGGCTCCGCCGCCCAGTGGGTGCTGGACTCCACCGCCGACGGCTACCACCGCCTGGTCAACAAGCAGAGCAACAAGGTGCTCGATCTCGCCGACTGCGGCACCGCCGACGGCGCGAACGTCCGGCAGTGGGCCTGGCTGGGCAACACCTGCCAGCAGTGGCAGCCGATCACCACGACCGACGGCTGGCTACGGCTGCAGAGCCGTAGCAGCGGCAAGGTGCTCGACGTCGCCGACTGCGGCACCGCCGACGGCGCGAACGTCCGGCAGTGGGCCTGGCTGGGCAACACCTGCCAGCAGTGGCGGCTGCAGCCGGTCGGCACGGCCGCCGTCGCCAGCGCGCAGAGCGGCAAGGTGCTCGACGTCGCCGACTGCTCGACCGGCAACGGCGCGAACGTCCGGCAGTGGCCCTGGCTGGGTACCGCCTGCCAGAAGTGGACCTTCACCCACACCGACAACGGCTACCAGCGGATCCAACCCGCCCACAGCGGCGGCTGCCTGATCGTGAACGCGGCCTCCACCGCCGACGGCGCCGATGTGGCGCAGGGTGCCTGCTCCGGCACCAACGCCCAGTGGCGCCTTGAGGTGCTCGCCGACGGCTCGGTCAGGTTCCTGGCACGGCACAGCGGCAAGGCACTCGACCTCGCCGGCTGCGGACTCGCCGACGGCACCGACATCGCGCAGTGGTCGTGGCTGAACAACATCTGCCAGCGGTTCCACCTCCGGGCGACCTGACGGTCCCGTAGGCGACGGCCGGCCCGGTTCCGGCTCAGCGGGTGCGCACGGCCGAGCATTTGGGCACGACGCGACAGGCCCCGGGACATCCCGGGGTCCTGTCGTCGGCGCCCGCGAGCGGAGGTACCGGTAGACCGATGAGCGGGCGGGGCCGACCCGGCCCGCGACCTCGTGACTGCGGGGCCCGGTCCAGCGCGGCCGTCGGCTCGTCGACCAGCAGCAGGGAGGGGGCGCCATCAGGACCTTGGCGATACCGATCCGTTGGCGCTCGCCGCCGTACCCTCGCCGTCGGGCAGCCGGTCCTTCAGGAAGCCGATCGCGGCGCCCCACTGCGCGGCCGCCGCCTCGCGCGGCTCCGCGCCCGTGCTGTCGGTCTCGGGGGCGCTCATCCAGGGGCCGAGGGTCGTGGAGACCAGGTCCGGTAGTGTCCCCGTCGACGGCCAGAACCTGTTCCCGGAGATCGCCCCCCCGATTGACACCCCCGCCGCGAGCCGGTGCCGCCCGGCGGCCCACGCGGCGAGATAGCCTCCCGTGCCGAAGCCGACCACCGCGATCGTCTCGGCGAGGACACCTCGCTTCTCCACCAGGTAGTCCAGGGCCGCGTCGAAGTCCGCGGCCAGGTCCTCGGTGCTCGGCTCGGACATCGCGGCCTCCGCGCGGGCTCGGTCCTGTGCGGTGAAGTCCGGGCCGCCGGACCGGTAGAACAGGTAGGGCGCCACGGTCAGCCATCCGCGTCCGCTCAGGGCACGCATCCTCGACTCGACCGGTGGCGTGATTCCCCAGACGTCGTGCAGCACGATCACGCCCGCGACCGGCTCACCGGCCGGTTCGCAGACGAAGAGCGGAGCGGCGGTCTGCAGCACGACCCTGCCCCGGTTGGCCGAGCCGTGCGCATGATGGTGTGACATGTCTTCCTCTGAGCAGATGATCAGACCTGGGGCACGTGGACCGGCGGGACGAACGGCGTGGGCATCGGAGGCAGTGTCGTCATGTCCACCTCGATCAGGTACGGAGCCCGGGTGGCCAGGGCCTCGCCGAGGACCTTGTCGAACGACCCCACCGTCTGCACCAGCGCGTACGGGATCGCGAACGAGGTGGCCAGCGCGCCGAAGTCGGGAGTGAACAGGTCCACCGCGGAGGGTTGCCTGCCCTGGCTCTCCTGCATGCTGCGCAGCACCCCGTAACCGCCGTCGTTGAACACGACCAGCACCAGCCAGGGCCGTTCCTGGGCGAGGGTGCCCAGCTCCCCGAGGTGTACGGCGAGTCCACCGTCGCCGGCGATCACCACCGTCGGCGCGTCGGGCCGCGAGACGGCGGCGCCGATGCCCATGGCCAGGCCCTGGCCGATGCCCCCGCCCAGCGGGAAGATGTTGGTGCTCGGGTGGCGGATCTCCAGCAGGCGGTTGCCCCAGGTGCTGGACGGCACGGTCACGTCGCGGGCGATGACCGACGACTCCGCCAGCCGGTTGCGCAACGAGTCGTTGATCTCCGCGTAGCAGCCGATCGCCGCCCGCTGGTGCTCGCGGACCGCTTCGCGGGTCGCCACGCCCTGCTCCCGCCAGCCAGGCTCGCTGCCGACCGCTGTGCCGGCCTCGGTGAGTTCGGTGAGCAGCGCGGACAGGACAGTCGCGGCGTCGCCGACCAGTCCGGCACTGGCCGGATAGGAACGGCCGATCGCCGCCGGATCCACGTCGATCTGCACGTGCTCGGCCGGCAGCGGGACCTGGTACTGCCGGGTCTCGTTGGACCTGAAGTGCGTGCCCACGCTGATCAGCAGGTCGGCCGAGGTGATCAGCGGCTCCGCCCGGGGGCTGCTCGCGTAGTTGCCGACCACCAGCTCGTGGGCCTCGTCGATGACGCCCCGACCGGCGTTGCTGGTGAGCACCGGAGCACCCAGCCGCTCGGCCAGTTCGAGGAGCTGCGCGCGGGCCGTACGCGCTCCGCCGCCGGCCCAGATCAGCGGCCTCCGCGCGGCGGCGACCATCGCCGCCACCGCCCGCACGGACTCGGCGGGCAGAGGTTCGGTGGGCAGAGGTTCGGTGGGCAGAGGTTCGGTGGGTACGGACCCGGCGGGCGGGGGCTCGGGAACGGCCGTGGTCGCGCCGGTCGGCTGCCTGGCGTACTGCAGGTCGATCGGCCACTCGACGCTGGCCGGTCCCTGCGGCGCGGACAGGGCGAAGGCCACGGCGGTGCGCAGTGTCTCCTCCGCCAGCTCGGCCGAGGGTACCGCGGCGGCGTGCTTGGAGACCGCGCGGAGCATGGCCAGCTGCTCGGGGGTCTCATGGATGACCCCCCTGCCCTGGCCGAGATACTCGCTGTCGATCTGTCCGGTGATGTGCAGCACCCTGCTGCCCGCGCTGAGAGCCTCCACCAGAGAGCCGGCGGCGTTGCCCGCGCCCGTGCCGGTGCTCGTCACGGCGACCCCGAGGCCGCCGGTGGCCCGCGCGTAGCCGTCGGCCGCGTTCACCGCGGCCGCCTCGTGCCGGACGGGAACGAACCTCAGGTCACGGTCCAGTGCCTCGACAAGGGGCAGGTTGTGCACGCTGATGACGCCGAACACGGTGTCCACACCATGATCACGCAGCACGTCGACCAGCAGGTCTCCTCCATTACGGTGAACCAACGGTCTTTCCTCTCGATGACGGGGAGATCGGAATGGTGAAAGGCGGCTCACGCGTACCGCGCGATTCCGCCTCCCACATCGAGTGAGGCACCGCTGACGTAGGAGGCACGCGGCGAGAGCAGGCTGACGATCGGGTAGGCGACCTCCTCGGCGTTGCCCAGCCGGCCCAGCGGGATTCCCCGTGAGGCAGCCAGCTTCGCGGACCACTCCACCCAGGAGTCAGTGGTCTCGGAGGCCTCGTAGCGCCGACGCCACTGCCCGGTGTCGATCAGGCCCAGGCAGACCGAGTTGACCCGGATGCCGTCGGGGGCCAGCTCGGTGGCGAGTGTGGTCGTCATGTTGAGCAGTGCGGCCCTGGCCGCCGACGTCGCCGCGAGCAGGGGCTCCGGCTGGCGTGCCAGGATGGCGTTGACGTTGACCACGGCCGCCGCGCGGGAGGCCCTGAGCCAGGGCAGCGCGGCACGTACCGGGTTGAGCACCCCGAACATCTTCAGGGCGAGCTCGTCGCGCCACTCCTGGTCGTCGGTCTCCAGCAGCCGGCGCATCAGCGAGCGTCCTGCGTTGTTCACCAGCCCGTCCACACCGCCCAGCTCCTCGGCCGCGCTCGTGACGAAGGACTGGACCTGCTCGGCGTCCAGCACGTCGCAGGCGCCGGTGAACAGACGCGCCCCGTCGGCACGGCCGGCCCTGGCCAGCGCGTCGGCCAGCCGCCTGCCGTCCCGGGCGCATGCGGCGACGTTGGCCCCCTCGGCGAGCAGTATCGAGGCCGTCGCCAGCCCGACGCCTGAACTCGCGCCGGTGACGATGACGGTGCGTCCGGTGAGATCGAGGTCCATGCTTCTTTTCCCCTCCCTGATCCGAGGTCGTCCTCGGTTTAGCGGCAGATGAACCCGCCGTCGACCAGCAGCGTCTGGCCGGTGATATAGGCCGCCGCGTCGGACAGCAGGAACCGCACGGCCCCGACCACGTCGTCGGGCCGCTGCGCCCTGGTCAGCGCGCGGTTGAGCCGGAACAGCTCGTGGCGCTCGGCGGGGATCGTCTGGGTGGCCTCGGTCTCGGTGATCCCGGGGGCCACGGCGTTGACCGTGATGCCGTCCGGGCCGCTGTCGCGGGCCATCGCCCGCGTCATGGAGACCAGGCCGCCCTTGGAGGCGACGTAGTGCACCAGCCTCGGGGGGCCGTAGAAGGCGACGTCGGAGGTGATGTTGACGATCCGGCCGTCACCGGCGGCTCGCATCGCCGGATAAAGCGCCCTGGAGACCAGGAAGGGGCCCCGCAGGTTCACCTTCATGATCCGGTCGAAGTCCGCCGGGTCCAGCTCGTGGAAATAGCGTCCGCCGACTCCGTCGGCCAGCGCCGCGTTGTTGACCAGGCCCCACAGCGGTCCGATCTCGGCCACCGCCTCGGCCAGCCGGGCCACCGACTCCTCGTCGGAGACGTCGGTGTCGACGCGGTGGGCTCGCAGGCCCTCGGCGGTGAGTTCGGCGAGCGCCCGCCCGGCGAATTCGGGGTTGCGCTCGGCCACCACCACCTCGGCGCCGGCCCGGCCGATCTCCCGCGCGATGGCCAGGCCCAGTCCCCGGCCCGCGCCGGTGACCACCACGATCCGCCCGTCCAGGGTGAATCCGTCTCGCTGCTCGTTCATTGGCACGTTCCCGTCTGAGTGGTCGCGTCCACCTCGGCCAGGAACCGCAGTACCGCGGCGTTGAACTCCTCGGGGCGTTCCTGGTTGGCCGCGTGGCCCGCGTCGGCGATCGTCGTCAGCCCGCTGCCGGGGATGCCCCGAGCGAGTTCCTCGCTCTCCGCGACCCCCGTGATCGTGTCATGCTCGCCGACCACCACCAGGGTGGGGACGGCTATCCGCCGCAGGTCGGCACCGTGGTCGGTGGAGGCCATGGAGGTGGCCGCCGCCGCGTAGCCCTCGTGGCGGAGGCGGGACATGCCCGCCACCACCTGCTCGGTCACGGCGGGATCGGCTCCCGGCGCCACCAGGGCGGGCCCGCGGAGCCGGGCGAACGCCCTCGGCCCGAGCTCGGCCAGGCTCGCCACCCGCTGGGCCATGGCCGTGCGAGAGGCCTCGGTGCGACCCGATCCCCGGGAGGAGTCGGCCAGCACCAGCGAGCGGACCGCCTCGGGCCTGCGCAGGGCCAGGCTGGTCGCGATCACGCCGCCCCAGGACACGCCGAGCACATGTGCCGGTCGCGCGCCCAGGCCGTCGAGCACCTCGAAGGCGGCGTCCGCGTAGTCGGCGAGGGCGACCGGCTCTGGGAGGTTCGGTGAGCCCCGGTATCCCGGTGCGTCCCAGGCGATCACCCGGTGTGCGGAGGCCAGGCCGGTCAGCTGCGCGGCGAACGACTCCGAGGAGCCGCCGATGCCGTGCAGCAGCAGGACCGGGGATCCGTCGCCGCGGATCCGGACGTCGATGCCCGCCGGACCGCGCCGGAGGGCCGTCACCGGAACACCGCCGTGCCGGCGGCCAGGTCGGCGATGGTACGGAGCACCGCGTAGGCCGTGATCTGGCTGGTGGTCGGGGTCTGCGGCGAGGGCGCGTTGCGGATCTCGAACCGGTACTGGCCCGCCTGCCCCCTGGCCTCGATGATGTGGCTGGTGAGCGTGGCGTCAGGATCGCCGATCACCGCCGCCTCCACCAGGTCCCAGTCCCCGACCGCCAGGGCGACCGAGGCTGCCACGTTGGCGGACTTGGGGAACCGGGTGGTGACGTCCCGGGCCGGCCCCCGCATCAGCTCCACCGGTTCGGTGGCCGTCAGCAGCCGGTCGCGTTCGGCCTCGGACATCCAGTCCTGCGACAGGCTGGCGGCCCGCTTGACGGTGGTGATGCCGACGTGGGACAGCCCGCCGAGCAGCGCGGCGGCCCGCAGCAGGTCCAGCCCGCCGATCGCCCCGGTGGACAGGTAGACCCGTCCGGTGCCGGCGGACTCCAGCCGCTCCGGCAGGCCGGGGGTGGCGAACGCGCCGATGGAGACCACCAGCAGGTCCGTGCCGGTGCGCACGACCTCGGTGCCCAGCTCGGCCAGCGCCCGCTGTCCCGCGCACTCCACCACCAGGTCGGCACGCTCGACGGCCGTGGCGAAGTCGAGGACGGGCAGGTCAGGGGGATCCTGGTCACCGTTGTGGACGACGCCGACGAGGGTGGCACCGTCGATCGAGCCGGCCTTCAGGCCGCGGGCGACCACACCTCCGATCGCGCCGCAGCCCAGCACCGCCACCTTCATGAGGGCACCCCTGTATTTCCGGCGCGCGACAGGTGGCCCAGGTCGGGTACGCCCGCCATGTGCCTGCGAACGTCCTTCGACGGGGGGCCGGCGGTGCCCCACAGGTCGGACAGCTCCGGGACACGCCGCCACACGCGGCACAGCCAGGCGTCCTCCTCCACCTGCTCGACCTCCGAGGTGTACTCGCAGACCAGGCCGGCCGGGTCTGCGAAGTAGCCGAAGGTGTTGTTCCCCGGCCCGTGCCGTCCCGGTCCCCACAGCGGGGTGACCCCGTTGTGCCGGAGCCTGCCGATGCCCCGCATGAAGTGGTCGATCGATGGCATCTCGTAGGCGACGTGGTTGATCGAGCTCCACTCGGCCTGGTTGAAGGCGATCACGTGGTGGTCGGCGTTGCAGCGCAGGAAGGCCATCTGATGCTCCGACCAGTCGGAGATCCGCATCCCGAGCACCGCGGTGTAGAAGGCGCAGGCGGCGTCGATGTCGACCGTGTTCAGCACGACGTGCGCCAGCTTCCGGGGCACCGCGGGCAACCCGTCGGGGTCGTCCGGGGTGACCGAGTAGGTGTCGCAGGACAGTTCGATGAGCCTGCCCTCGGGGTCGAGGAAGCGCAGGCCGTAGCCGCCGCCGACCTGGTCGAGCGGGCCGGGTTCGGTGATCAGCGGTATGGTCAGCAGCCGGAGCCGGTGTGCCGCCTCGTCGATCTCGCGAGGCGTGGCGACCGCGAACGCGATCTTGTCCAGCCCGCTCTCGTCGGCGCCGACCAGCTGGAGGATGTGGTGCTCCGCCCCGGTGCCCCGCAGCCAGGCGGCGTCGCGGTCGCGCTCCGTCGGCCGCAGGCCCCAGGCCTCGGAGTAGAAGTCGACGCATTCGTCGACCGCGGTGGAGCGCAGGCTCACCGAACGGAGCGCGCGGAGCCTGACCACCGGTTCGGCGGGGGCCGGGTAGCGGGCGAGGTCACCCTTGACGGTGCCTTCGACCGGCTGAGGGTGGAGGCTCACCGGGCCGCCGCCGGAATCTGCCGGGCCGGCTCACCGGTTGTGGCGGTCTGCTCCCGCAGGTAGCGTTCGGCCTTCTGGCGGAGCAGCCTGCGCACCCGGACGATCGCGATGTCGTGCTGGTAGAGGCCCTCGCCCTCCCAGGCGTCTGCGGGCATCGACTCCAGCATCTCCCGGTCCTGCTCCAGGACCGCCCAGTGCCGTGCCTCCAGCGTGGTGCGGTACAGGAAGCGCCAGGCGTCCCGCTCCCAGCCCTGCACCTTCCGGCACCGCCAGAAGAACGCGGCGTGCTGGGTCGGGCTGATGGGGGTGGCGGTCGCGATGATGGCGAAGGGACCACCCGGGCCGGCGGTGGGCGGGTAGGGGATGTCGAGCCGCACCGCGTTGAGACCGATGTCCAGCCACTCCGACCAGTCGAAGTTGACACTGTGCTGGTCGGTCTTCTCAAAGACGAAGCCGGTGTCGGTGTCGCGGATCTGGAAGGCCGCCTCACGCTTGCCCGCGTACATGGTGTGCGACTCGCGGTGCAGGAAAGCCCCGTGCATGGGGTCCATGAGGTTGTCGAGCGAGTACGAGTAGGGGGCCTCCCACTCGGTGTAGCACAGGAAGTTCGCCCACGGCTCGGAGTCGATCTGCTCGGGAAGGACCAGTGGCGTCGGAGCGGCGTCGGACTCGGCCATCCAGGCGAAGATGGCGCCCGCCTTCTCCTGCGCGGGGAAGGTCCGCACCGCCCGGCGACCCTCAAGGGCGCAGCCGGGGCTGCCGGGAACCGAGACGACGGTGCCCTCGGCGTCGACCTGGACGCCGTGGTAGTTGCAGGCGACCCGGTCTCCCATGTGCACGCCCTTGGACAGCGGCGCGTTGCGGTGCGGGCAGCGGTCGCTCTGCACGTGGATCGTTCCGGAGGAGTCGCGCCAGAGCAGCAGGCTCTCCCCGGCGCGCTCCAGCCGGACGA
Source organism: Streptosporangium sp. NPDC049644 (assembly GCF_040675205.1). Classification (NCBI taxonomy): domain Bacteria; kingdom Bacillati; phylum Actinomycetota; class Actinomycetes; order Streptosporangiales; family Streptosporangiaceae; genus Streptosporangium; species Streptosporangium sp. NPDC049644. The sequence goes on from NZ_JBFAOJ010000010.1 coordinate 119,260, forward strand.
GCTGGCCCTTGGCGACGAACCCGGAGGGGCACAGGGCATACCAGTGGTCGCGCAGCCCCCACGTCAGCAGGTCCTGAACGGTGTCGAAACGGCCCATTGTCATCACTCCCCTTCGCCGAGGCGGGCCAGCTCCGCCGTCAGCGACTCCTCGGTCCAGTCCGCGCCGCTCGCCGGACGCAGGCCGCCCGCGTTGAGCGCCGTCACCAGGCCCGGCAGATCGTGCACCTGGCGGCCGAACGAGGCCTCCAACTCGGCGGCCATCGCCCTCTCGTAGCTGTTCGGTGGCCGCGTGCGGGCCTGGTGGGGTTCGACGTACAGCGACACGTCTCCTCCTGAGGTGACATGGGGTGACATGGGATGCCACAGGGTGTTCAGGGAAGGTCGAGCACGAGTTCCGCGGAGTGCGCGCGGGACACGCAGACCAGGATTGAGGCGTTCTCGGTGCGCTCCGAGTCGGTCAGCACGAAGTCGCGGTGGTCCGGGACTCCCTGGATCACCTTGGTCTCGCAACTGCCGCAGATCCCTTCCCGGCAGGAGTTCGGCACGTCGACACCGGCCTGCTTCAGGGCATCCAGGATGGAGACGTCCGGCGTGACCGGAACGCGCAGACCGGATCCGGCGCACACCACGTCGAACGCGGGCCGGACGTCGTTGGCCGGCTCCGCCGGCTCGGGCGGGCGGAAACGTTCCACCCGTACTCGGGAGGGATCGGGTGCGGCCGCCTCGACGGCGGCCAGCATCGCCTCGGGCCCGCAGCAGTAGATCAGCGTGTCGGACGGCTGATCGGCGAGCAGGGCCGCCAGGTCCGCAGGGCCGCCGTGCTCGTCGTCGGCGTGCAGCCGGACGTGCTGCGGTCCCCAGGCGGTGACTGTGTCGAGGTACGCCATCGTGCCTCGTGACCGACCGCAGTAGAGCAGCTCCCAGGGGGAGTCGCCCTCGCACAGCCGCTCGGCCATCGCCTTGATGGGAGTGATGCCGATCCCGCCCGCGACGAACAGGTACCGGGGTGCCGCCTCCAGCTCGAAGGTGTGGAACGGTCCGGTCACCTCGATCCGGGTGCCGACGCGGAGACTGTCGTGGATGAAGGTGCTGCCTCCCCGGGAGGAGGGGGACCTGTGCACCGCCACGGTCCAGGCCCGGGAGTCGTCATGCGGGCCGCAGAGCGAGTACGACCTGCTCTCACCGTTCGGCAGCGAGAGGGTGATGTGCGCGCCGGCCTCCCAGTCCGGCAACGTCCCACCGTCCGGTCGTACCAGCCGCAGTTCGACCACGCCCTCGACCAGCCAGGTCATCGATTCGAGGCGCAGCGTGAACGGCGTCTCACGCATGGGTTCTCCTGAAGTACATACGGGCCGGCGCGACTCAGTCGCGGGTGAGCCCATGCATCGGCGAGGTGGCGGGGTAGGTGGGCAGCTGCGGCTTCGGCGAGCCGATGATCACGCAGAACAGCGCGTCGGTGGTGCCGGCGTTGCGCAGGCTGCGGGGGACTCCGGCGGGCACCCGGATGAGGTCGCGGTAGCCGAGGTTCCGGGTCGCGGTGCGGGTGCCGTCCTCCACGTCGTGGACGGTCACCTCAAGCTCGCCCTCCAGGATGTAGAAGACCTCCTCCACGTCGTGGTGGGTGTGCTCGGGGCCGACCCCGCCGACCGGGAGGAGCATGTTGGAGAAGGTGAAGTGCTCGGCCTTCAGGATCCGGTTGTCGTTCTCGTGGTTGCCGGTGGCACCGGACCCGATGTAGCGGATCTGCGCCCGGCGGAACTCGTCGCCCGCCTTGGACTGGAAGCCGAGTGTGTCCCAGTCCTCGTGACGGGACTGCTTGCTGGCGATGCACGAGTCGATCAGCGTTTCGAGCTCAGGATGCCGGGTGCTGGTCATGGTGCCTCCTCGACTAACGAAGTCTATTAGCTCTAATATATATACGTACTCTCCCGAACCGCAAGAGGTCCGCCGTGTACGTGTGGCTCTGGTGGCATCTTCAGACGTGAAGAGATTGGGGAGGAGGATCGCAGGGCGCGGTCATGCTAGACGAGCCTATTAGGGCTAATGTATTCATCCATAGTAAGGCGAGCGATCCCTGCTCTCAGGAGGCTGTCATGACCGACCCCGTCACCACCACCGACGAGCAGCCGGTGCCGCCGGACCAGATCCTGGTGGGCGGCCTCTGGCGACGTGGCGGGGGCGAGGTGATGACACCGACGAATCCGGCCACCGGCGAGGTGATCACGGAACTCGCCGGCGCGAGCGTGGCGGATGTGCGCGAGGCCGTCGAGGCCGGGCGTCTGGCGGCCGCCGACCCGTCCTGGGCGAACCTCACGCCACACGAGCGGGCGAGGTACCTGCACCGCATCGCGGATCTGCTGGAGAGGCGCGCGGCGGGGATCGCCGCGCTGCAGACCCTCAACACGGGTAAGACACTCGCCGAGACCCGCGCCCTGGTGGCCAGTGCCGTCGGAACGTTCCGTTACACGGCGGCGGCGCTGGAGACCGGGGACGGCGAGCTCACCACCCCCCGCGGCCCGTACCTCACCATGACCGTCCAGGAGCCCTTCGGGGTGGTGGGCGCGATAACCCCGTGGAACTCGCCGATCGCGAGCGACGCGCAGAAGGTCGCGCCGGCCCTGGCCGCGGGCAACGCTGTGCTGCTCAAGCCGGCCGCCTGGACGCCGCTGGTCTCCCTCGCCCTCGGACGGGCCATCACCGACGCCGGCCTGCCCCCCGGCCTGGTCTCGGTCCTGCCCGGCGGCGGTGCCACCGTCGGCGACGCGATCGTGCGGGACCCGGCCGTCGGCATGGTCTCGTTCACCGGTGGCACGTCCACCGGCCGGCACATCGCCGGGATCGCCGCCGAGAAGCTCATGCCGGTATCCCTGGAGCTCGGCGGCAAGTCGCCCACGATCGTCTTCGCGGACGCCGACCTGGAACAGACCGTGGCCGGGATCCTCTACGGGATCTTCTCCTCCACTGGGCAGAGCTGCATCGCCGGCTCCCGGGTCTTCATCGCCAGGGAGGTCTACGACGACGTGCTGCGGGCCCTCAGCGAGGCCACCCGTGCCCTGCGCGTCGGCCCCGGTGACGATCCGCGCACCCAGGTCGCGCCGCTCGTACACCACCGCCACCGCGACGGCGTGGCCGCGGCGGTCGACCGGGCCAGGGCCGAGGGCGCGCGGGTGGTCTGCGGCGGAGGCGTGCCCGAGGGGGAGACGTTCGCGAACGGCGCCTACTACCTGCCGACCATCCTGGACGGGGTGGGCAACGACGCGGCGGTCTGCCAGGAGGAGATCTTCGGGCCCGTCGCCGTGGTGCTCCCCTTCGACGACGAGGACGACCTGGTCCGGCAGGCGAACGATTCGGTGTTCGGCCTGGCCTGCGGAATCTGGACCGGCGACTACCGGCGGGCCTGGCGCGTCGCGAGGCGGATCCAGGCCGGCACGGTCTGGATCAACACCTACAAGCAGTTGAGCATCGCCACCCCCTTCGGGGGAGTGAAGGAGAGCGGCCTGGGCACGGAGAAGGGCCGTCACGGGATCCGCACCTACAGCCGGACCAAGGCCGTCTACTGGGGCCTGGACGAGGCACCTCTGCCCTGGGCCCGTTGATCGGGCACACCGAAGGCACCGGCCGGTGGTTTCTGGCCGGTGCCTTCGGTGCCGGAGGTCCTACCGTCCCGTGGACTCCAGGGAGCGCTCCAGCTGTTTCAGCAGGCGGGCGAGTTGCCGCTGCTCGGTCTCGGTCAGGCCCGACAGCATCCGCTTCTCGTTGGAGAAGTGCGCGTACGCCGCCCGGTCGACGGTCTCGATGCCCTTGTCGGTGAGGGTGACGTAGACCACCCGCCGGTCGGTGGCATCGCGGACCCGCTCGACCAGGCCCATCGCCTCCAGACGGTCCACTCTCTGGGTGATCCCGCCCGAGGTGACCATCGTCACTCCGGCGAGGTCACCGATCGTCTGCTGGAAGGGAGGACCACTGCGGCGCAGCGCGGCCAGTACGTCGAAGGCGGCCATGTTGATGCCGTACTCCTCGAACAGCTCGCCGAGCTGCGCCTGGTAGCGCAGGTAGTTGCGGTGCAGTCGTCCGAGAACCGCCAGTGGGGAGGCATCCAGATCCGGAAGCTGTCTCGCCCACTGATCGAGGATCAGGTCGACCACATCCGGGGTCCTGGCACTCATGCGGGACACGTCAGCCCTTTCTGTCTAGGACAGTTTGCCAGGCCGCCGCCGGTTTACGCTCCCACCGCTGGGATGGCACGGTCAGACGGGCTGATCCGGTGAGGCGATCCGCCGGATCAATACCTGGTTTCCCTCGATATCCGTCACCTCGCGGATGTCCGCCGACGGCTGGGACACCGGCCACGCGCGACCGGAGTGCCAGCTGGACGAGTTCTCGCCCACCGCGAAGCACGCGCGCCACGTGCCGTCGCCGGTCAGGCTCGGCACGGCCCGCACCCCTGAGGGCCACGAACCGAACAGGGTCCGGTGGAAGGCGACGCTGGCCTCCGGATCCGGGGATTCCAGCACCCATCCGGCCACGCATCCCACCTGGTCGGACGCTTCCTGGGTACCGCGGTCCGTGCCCGGCTGGAACAGCCCGACGGCCACTCCCACCGGGTCCTCGACCAGGGCGAACAGCCCGTCCGGCGACACATCCACCGGACCGGTCACCAGCCGGCCCCCGGCCGCGGCCGTACGACGCAGTGACTCGGCCAGGTCGGAGGTGGACACATACCCCCGCCAGCCGGCGGACGGCCGTGGCAGCGCCGGCCCGCCGATCCCCGCCACCTTGCGCTCGCCCACCCAGGACCTGCGGTAACCGCCCACGTGCGCGTTCTCGTCGAATCTCCACCCCAGCAGCGTGGTGTAGCAGAGCAGGAGCGGGGCCCCCGCCTCGGATGGCAGCTCGACCCAGCACGGGTCGCCGTCCGGGCGGTGGCCCGCCTGCGTTGTCGTCGATCTCATGATGAGCCCCTCCAGGCACGACGGTGATCGCTCATCCGGCCGTGTAACCGCCGTCGACGGTCAGAGCCGTCCCGGTGACGAACGCGGCGTCCGCGCCCGCCAGCCACAGGACGGCGGCGGCGACCTCATCGGGTCCGGCGAACCTGCCCAGCGGATGCGCCTGCTCGAAGCGCTCGCGCAGGGCGGGATCGGCGACGGACCCCTGGGTCATCGGCGTGTCGACCACACCCGGGCAGACACAGTTCACCCGGATGCGGTAGGGCGCCAGATCCAGGGCAGCGGCCTTGGTCAACCCGACGACCGCGTGCTTGCTCGCGGTGTACCCGGCCTGGCCGCGCCCGCCGACCAGGCCGATCGCGGACGCCATGTTGACGATGCAGCCGCTACCGGTCCGCCTCATCACGGGCACCGCGGCCCGGATCCCCAGGAAGGCGCCGCGCACGTTGACCGCCATCACCCGGTCGAAGTCCTCACCGGACAGCTCCTCCACCGATCCGGAGGGGCCGGTGATCCCGGCGATGTTGAACAGGTCGGTCAGGCCGCCGAACTCCTCCGAGGCCACCCGGACGGCTTCGCGGGTGACGTCGGCGTCGGAGACGTCACCGGACACCAGCCGTACCGTCTCCTGCCCGGTCAGCAGGGCCAGCGACCGCAGTCCCTCGGCGCTGCGGTCGACCAGCACGCTGGGGATGTTCTCGGCGGCCAGCCGCAGCGCGCACGCCCTGCCGATGCCGGATGCCGCACCGGTCACCACGGCCACCCTCGGGCGGCCGGCCCCGTCCGGCGCGAGGGCGCCGGACGGGGGTAGCGTCTCGGTCACCAGCGCTCGATCCCCGAGAGGAACTCGATGATCGCCGCGTTGACGGCCTCGGGCTGCTCCTCGTTGGAGGTGTGACCGGCCCGCTCGATGACGCTGAGCTTGGCGCCGGGAATCCCCTCGGCCAGGGCCTTGCCGCACTTCTCGAACGGCAGCACGACGTCGTCGCGTCCGTGCACGACGAGCGTGGGCACGGTGATCTCGCCGAGCCGGGGGAGCAGGTCGGCCTTGCGGATCCAGGAGTTGTACTCGCCCCACACCGAACGCGCCGGCCGGTCCGCCCACTTCTTCAGCCAGTGGTCGACCAGCTCCGGCTGCTCCTGGATGGTGTCGGGCCCGAACACCAGCGGCACGCACCACTCGGCGAACGCCTCCGACAGCGGTCCCTCGGTGTTGAGGGGGTCGAACGCCAGCCCGAACTCGACCTGCTGCTCGGGGGTGTAGGGGTGGGCCATCGTGTCGATGAGGATCAGGCCGCCCAGCCGGTCCTGGTGCTTGAGCGCCAGTTCCAGTCCCATGAAGCCGCCCATCGACATGCCGGCGAGCACGAACTTGTCGATGCCCAGGCTGTCGGCGAAGTCGATGCAGTCCTGCACCAGATCGTGCAGGTCGTACTCGTCGGCGTACCGGTCGGTGGCGGCCCGGTGGTCGAAGGCGATGACCCGGTAGGAGTCCTTCAGCGCCTCGATCTGGTAGCGGAACATGGTGTGGTCCATCACGCTGCCGTGGCTGAACAGGATGGGCAGGCCGGTGCCGGTGTCGCTGTAGTTCTTCGGGTCCATGTCTACTCTCTCTCTGTATCTACGGAGGGATTCAGATTGACTACCGGGTGGCGATGACCTTGCCCGGGTTCATGATTCCGAGTGGGTCGAGCGCCTGTTTCACGGCACGGTGGACGGCGACGCCCACCTCACCGATCTCTTCGGCGAGCAGTTCGCTTTTGAGGGTGCCGATGCCGTGCTCGCCGGTGACGGTGCCGCCGAGCGACAGGCCGAGCCGGGAGATGCGCCGGTAGGTGCGATAGGCGCGGGACTCCTGCTTGGGGTCGTGAGCGTCGAAGATGATCGTGGGATGCATGTTGCCGTCGCCGGCGTGCCCGATGATCGCCACCCAGGCCCCCTCGTCCTCGGCTATCGCCTGGATGCCGGTCAGCAGCGGGTTCAGCGCGGACACCGGCACGGCGACGTCGCCGATCAGGACCCGGCCAAGGGCCTCCATCGCCGTCCCCGCCATCCGGCGCACCCCGACGAGCATCTCGGATTCCTGCGGGTCGTCCGTGGCATGGACAGCCAGCGCTCCGGACCGTTCCATCGCCTCGCTCATCGCGGCGATCTCGGCTGCGCGTGAGGCGTCGTCCAGCAGGTCGCTCTCCGCGATGAGCAGGGCCGCGACCCCTTCGTCGATGCCCATCGGCCGGTGCCGCTCCACCGCTGCGACGGCGGTGGCGTCCATGATCTCCAGCATGGCGGGCCGGACCGTCCGGGTCACCGCGTTGACCGCGTCCGCCGCCTCGGCCAGCGAGCCGAACTCGGCGAGAATGGTGGACCGCCGCGGGCCGGGGTGGCGTTCCAGCCGTACCACGATCTCGGTGATCACCCCGAGGATGCCCTCGGAGCCCACCATCAGCCCGGTGAGGTCCAGGCCCGCCACTCCCTTGCGGGTGCGCCGTCCCGTTCTCAGCACGCGGCCATCCGGCAGGACGACCTCCAGCCCGATGACGTAGTCGCGGGTCACGCCGTACTTCACGCAGCAGAGCCCGCCGGCGTTGGTCGCCACGTTCCCGCCGATGCTGGCGATCTCGTAGCTGCTGGGATCGGGCGGATAGAACAGAGACTCCGCCTCGACCGCCTTCCTCAGCCGGGCGTTCAGCACGCCGGGCTGGACGACCGCCACCGCGTCGACGGTGTCGATCTCCACGATCGCGTTCATGCGCTCCAGGGAGAGCATGATGCAGCCGTCGACGGCGCAGGAGCCCCCGCTGAGTCCGGTGCCCGCACCCCTGGGCACGATCGGTACGCGCAGCCGGCTGGCCAGCCGGCATACCGCGCTGACCTGCTCGGTCGAGGTCGGGCGGACCAGGGCGGCCGGTCTGCCCGACCTCGTGAAGGCCGATTCGTCGCGGGAGTAGGCGGCCAGCACGTCGGGGTCCGTCGTCCACGCCCGGTCATCGCCCAGGCAGGCGGCCAGTTCCTCTTCCAGCCGGTGGAGTTCAGGCACGAGGTCTCCGTTCCCTGGTGCGGGCGCCGGGGATGTCGGCCGTACGCGCGTCGGCTACCACCCGACAAACCGGAAATCTCATACCGCCAGATACCCGCCTTCCAGGGCGAGCACATGTCCGGTCACGTGGTCCGAGGCCCGGCTGCTGAGGAAGACCGCGGGACCCACCGCCTCGGTGGGCTCGACGAAGCGGTGCCAGGGCTGGCGGGCCAGCATCGGCGCGGTCGCCGTCTCGTCCCTCATCATGCCGCCGGCGATGTCGGTGACGAACCCGGAGGGGGCGATGGCGTTGACCGTGACCTGGACGGCGGCCAGGTCGGCGGCCAGCTGCTTGGTCAGCCCGATCACGCCGTTCTTGGAGGCCGAGTACCCGGCGCACTGCGCGGTCGTGCTGCCCCGCTGTCCCCAGACCGAGGCAGTGAAGATCAGCTTCTTGCCCAGCACGTGATCCATCCGGCGCAGCGCCGCGCGGGCGGTGAGGAACGCTCCATCGAGGTTGACGGAGATCACCTGCCGCCACTCCTGCAGGGTCCAGTCGGTGACCGGCTTGACCGTGCCCGCGATGCCGGCGTTGGCGAAGACGACGTCGATGCCACCGAGCGCCGCCAGGGCGGCGTCGAAACCGGCCTCCACCGCATCCTCGTCAGAGACGTCCACGCCGTGGTAAGTGAGCTCAAGCCCCGTTTCCGCGGCCTTTCGGCCCGCCTCCTCCAGCCGGGCGCCGGGCAGGTCGAGGACCGCCACCCGGGCGCCGCGTTCGGCGAGCCCGAGGGCGATGGCGTGTCCGATGCCGGAGACGCCGCCCGTCACCACGATGCGGGTGCCGTCCACGGACAGCGGGTCCACAGACTGAGTCATGTCAGCTCCCTTCTCTCCGTTTCCTACGTTCCGGTTCACTCGGCCCTGAGGGCTTCCAGCTGCTTCTCCGTCGGGACGAAGTCGCCGATGTTGTCACGGGTGTACTTCGTGTAACCACCCGTGACCACCTGTGCCGCGGCGGCCTTGTCGCCCTTGATCCAGGCGAGGACGATCTCGGCCAGCTTCTTGCCCTCGACCACGGGCTCGAAGTCCCAGGAGACATCGATCTGCTGCTTCTGCAGCGCGGTGACGCCCTCGGGCTGCAGCTGGGCGCCAAGGCTGAGCACCTTGCCCTGCTTGCCGGCGTTCTTGATCGCCGCAGCGGCACCGATCGCGGTCGGGTCGTTATAGGAGATGAACGCGCTGAGGTCCGGGTGCTTGGTCAGCTCGGCGGCCGCGGGCGCCTGGGCACCTGCGACATCGTCGGTGGGGTTGTTGATCCGCCCGAGGAGTTCGATCTTCGGGTAGTCCTTGGCCACTTCCTGGGTCAGTTCCCAGTCCTTGTCAAGCGGCGCGACCGGGCCACCGAAGCCGATGAACGTCACTTTACCGGCGCCTCCGGGTAGCTTCTCCGAGAGGTACTTGAAGCGCTCCTCCACGAACGCGCGGTCGAGGTGACCGTCGATGAGCTGGCCGGTCAGCGGAGGGGTCAGCTGGTCCGCCTGAGTCGCGTTGACGTCCGCGTTGTCGCCGAAGACACCGATTCCGGCATCCGCCGCTTTGGTGAGGATGGCCTTCTGCGCGGTGTAGTCCAGCGGGAAGATCACAAGCGCGTCGACCTTCTGGGTGATGAAGGTCTGCACGTCGGTGATCTGCTGGTTAACGTTGAGCTGGGAGTCCAGCATGCTGAACTTGCAGCCGTACTTCTCCACCTGGATCTTCAGGCTCTCCACCACGGCCCCGGTGTAGGAGTTCTGACCGGTGGGATTGGCGAACCCCACCGAACAGGCCTTCTTCTCGGAGGCGCTCGCGGAGGTGGCGTCGGTGGCGGCGGTGTCGCTGCCGCACGCCGCCGTGACCAGGAGCGCTCCAACGCCCAGGACAGCGGGAACGATCTTCTTACGCATGGGGGCCTACTCTCATGAACTTGATTGGGCGAATCCGCCGCCGGACGGTGGTTTGAACGGACGGGGTCATATCTCGGACTTGGCGCGCACGCGGTCGATGACGACCGCGGCTACGAGCAGCAGACCGGTGATGATCAGCTGCCAGTAGGTGGCGGTGATACCCAGCAGGTTGAGTCCCTGGGAGAGCGCCGAGAAGAAGATCGCCGCTATGACGGTCCCGACGAGGGTTCCCGAACCGCCGGTCAGGCTGGTGCCGCCGAGCAGGACCGCGGCGGCCGCGGTGAGTTCGACGCCCACCAGGACGCTGGGGGAAGCGGAGTCGGCATTGAGGCCGACGGTGAAGATGGCGGCGATACCGGCGCACAGGCCGGAGAGCACGTAGACCAGGAGCTTGGTGCGCCATACCGGGATACCCGCCAGGGTCGCCGCCGTCTCGTTGCCGCCGATCGCGAAGACGTTCCTGCCGAAGTAGGTCCGGCGCAGCAGGAGGACTCCCAGGACCGTCAGGATGAGCAGCAGCCAGATCGGCAGGGTCAGCGGGCCCAGTTGGTAGTTCACGAAGTTGCTGAAGTCGCTGTCTTCCAGGGTCATCGTCTGGTCGCCCACGAGCAGCCGGGCCAGACCGCGGAACGCCTGCATCCCGGCGAGGGTGATCACGAAGGCGTTCATCCCGAAGACCGAGATCAGCACTCCGTTGACCGCTCCCACCACGCAACCGCAGACCAGCGCGGCCAGCGCCCCGGCCGGCGTTCCCGCGATCGAGGCGACCTCGGCGCAGACGACCGCGCACAGCACGGCGGACGAGGCCACGGAGAGGTCGATGCCGCCGCTGATGATGGTCGGCGTCATCCCGAGACCCAGTACCGCGACGATGGCGGCGCTGCCGAGCAGGCTGTTGATGTTGCCGCTGCTGAGGAAGCCCGGCGCGGAAAAGGAGAAGAACAGGACGATCACTATCAGCAGGCCGAGCACGGCGCTGTAGGAAGGCAGTTGACGTGCCGTCAGGCCCGCCGGCCGTCGCAGGGTGCCGGCTGTTCCGCCGTGGCCGCTCATGCCGCGACCAGTCCGGTCGCGGCGGCCGCGATCGCGTCCTCGGTCAGCTGGTCCTGTGCGAACTCGGCCACGATCCTCCCCTCGAACATGACGAGCACCCGATGACACAACTGCATGAGTTCCTCCAACTCCGATGAAGCGACGAGGACGCCCATGCCATCGGCGCTGAGTTCGTCCAGAAGTGAGTAGATGGCGGCCTTCGCCGCGATGTCGATGCCGCGGGTGGGCTCGTCCAGGAGCAGGACCGCCGGGGACTGGCGCAGGTAGCGGGCGAAGATCGTCTTCTGCTGGTTACCGCCGGACAGGCTGCCGATCCTGTTCCGTACGTCGGCGACCGAGATGCCCATCCGCTTCGCCAGGCCCCGTGCCCCCTTCTCCTCCTCGCGAGGGGAGCGCAGGTAGCCGCGCGGTTCGTGGACCAGGAAGGTGTTCTCCGCGACGTTCATCGTGGGCACCAGGGACTTGCCCAGCCGGTCGTCGGGGATCAGGTACATCCCGATGTCCATGGCGGCCCGGATGCTGGAGGCGGGAAGTTCCCGGGTGTTCAGCCTGACCGTGCCCGCGCCGCGGGGCCGAGCCCCGTAGAGGGTCTCCAGGAACTCGGTTCGCCCCGCGCCCACCAGACCGGCGAGCCCCACGATCTCGCCGCGGGCCACCGAGAGCGAGACCTCGCGAACCCGGCCGTCGGAGTCGGAGAGCCCGTCCACCTCGAGCAGCGTTTCCCTTCCGGACAGCGGCTTGGCCCGCCGGCTGAGGTCGATGTCACGGCCGACCATCGCCGCCGTCACCCATTCCCCGTCCCATTCCGAACCTGGTTCACGCCGGCCGGTGACCTTGCCGTCGCGCATCACGGTGACCCGGTCGGAGATGTCGATGAGTTCCTGCATCCGGTGGGAGATGAAGGCGACGGCCATCCCGTCGTCGGCCAGTGACCGAGCCAGTGCGAGGACCACTTCGGCTTCGGCACGTTCCAAAGAGGAGGTCGGCTCGTCCAGCAGGAGCACCTGCGGATCCATCGACAGAGCCCGGGCGATCTCGATGAGCTGCCTCTGGTGGATGGGGAGCTCGCTGATCAGCGCGGTGAGCGGGATGTCCAGCCCGACCCGGTCCAGGTACTCACGGGCCAGCTGGTTGATCATCCTGCGGTTGGCGATCCCGTACCGGCCGACCTGGGCGTGCGCGAGCATCACGTTGTCGGCGACGGTCATCCGGGGGACGAGTGAGAGCTCCTGGCTCACCAGGCAGACGCCCCGGTTCGAAGCTGCCCTGATCGAACCCCAGCTCACCTCGTTCCCGTTCATGAGGAGTCGTCCCTGGTCGGGACGGTGGGCGCCGGCGAGACACCTCAGCACCGTGGACTTGCCCGAGCCGTTCTCTCCGGCGAGGGCGTGCACCTCACCCGCGTACAGGCCCAGCGACACATCGTCTACGGCTCTGTTGGCCCCGAAGGACTTACCCAGTCCCTCGCCGGCGAGCAGCGGAGCTCCGCCGTTCGCCGCCCCTGGCGTGTGCAGTGGTTCCAAGACGGTGTCTCCCTTGGCCGCGCGTGCACCATGGCCGCCGACATCGTTTCGCATATCGGCACCTTAAGGTCACGCATGTTACCTATCAATAGGTTAGAGGTAACATATTTTCATCGAGTTGAGCCTTGGTGGGCCGGTCGGCCCCGCCGGAGGGCGTGTCTATCATCCGTTGGCGCTCCGCTCGATGCGCATGTAGTGTATTGCCACTTCAGAGAGCATGTATGCCTGATTTTGATCATGGGTTGCCGGTCGCGTTGAGGGCTTCCGGCGGTGTCGGGCATGGCTCGGCGGCTCTGGCGGGCCGAGCGCTGAGCGTGCGGATGAATCTTGAATCCCTTAAGGGTTAACAGAAATGGTTGTCGACTCCGCGGGACTGCCCGGAGTGTGCGGAGGTGGTCGTCCGGCCCGTCGCGACGGTCCTGAGTGTGATCGCCGTTCTGCTGACGGCCCCGGCGGCCCGCGCCGCGCCGACCGGCTCCCAGTTCCGCTTGGTCCCCGGTCTGGGCGGTGAGGCAAGGCGCCCGACCTCGCCGACATCGCGCAGTGGTCGTGGCTGGACGACATCTGCCAGCGGTTCCACCTCCGGGCCACCTGACGGTCCCTCCAGGCGGCGGCCGGAGCCAGGACACCGGGGCCCGGACCGGCGGGCGCCGAGGTCCCTTCCGCGGCTTTTTCAGCCGTTGGTCCGGTGTGACGTCTCCCCGGCTTTCCCGCTCAGCGGTCCGGTGTGACGTCGACGACGAAGCTCACCTCGGTGGCGCCGAGTGAGCCGGTGACCAGCCGGCAGCCCGGATGGGGAAATCTACGGAACTCGCCTGGAAGCCGGGTGTCCCGTAGCCGGATGAGAGTTCCTCCATCACGGTCTCGCCTGTCCAGAGAGAGGTCGCCCCCAGTGTCAACCGGCCGTCGAACCCTCGCCACCAGCCCATCTTCTGGATCCGAGTCGGCGCGGCGGGCAGGAAGGCCGAGTCGGGCAGGCTGTTGTAGATCACGCTGAGCTTCTCGTGCGGGAGGTTCTCCACCCTCCTGGCGTCCTCCGCCACGGCCACGGCGTTGGCCACCACGTGCCGCGTCAGCCGGGTGGCGACGCGTTCCAACGGGTAACTCCCGTACCGGACCCGCTTGAAGACACTCAGGCTACGCCGCCCCGCCACCACCACGGGCACCCGGGCAAGCCAGGCGATCGGCGTGCCGACCACATATCGCTTCCATGCTCTCACCTTGGGTGATCAACGTCGACGGGTGGGGAACCGTCATGACCGGCGAGCGTGTCGCGGAAAGGAATTTCGCCTGCGTTTACGCGGTACGGACCGTCTCAGAACCACCTCCCCGGTCAGATCCGACTTCTCTGCTGATCCGCGGCGGTACGGGTTAGCCTTCGAACATGGCCGAGAGCGATCGGGAAAGGTTGCGCGAGACCTTCACCGAGGATGCCGAACTGTACGATCGGGCTCGACCGGGCTATCCGTCCGAGCTGTTCGACGATCTGGCCGATCTGGCCGGGGCCCGTGCGGGATGTCGGGTGCTGGAGATCGGCTGCGGCACGGGGCAGGCCACCGTGCCGCTGGCCGAGCGAGGCTGTCAGATCGTCGCGGTGGAACTCGGTACGGCGATGGCCGTCGTCGCCCGCCGCAATCTGGCGCGCTTCCCGCTGGTCGCCGTTGAGAACTCGGCATTCGAGGATTGGCCGCTGCCGCGACAGCCGTTCGACGTCGTGGTCTCGGCGACGGCGTTTCACTGGATCGACCCGGCGGTGCGGGTGGAGAGAGCGGCCGACGCCCTGCGCGTCGAGGGCGCGCTGGCCACGATCAGCACGCATCATGTCGCCGGTGGCAGCCAGGACTTCTTCCGCGAGGCGCAGGACTGCTATGAGCGCTTCGACCCGTCGACCCCGCCGGGACTGCGTCTGCGTGCCTCAGCGGAGATTCCCGCCGACACCGCGGAGCTGGAAGGGACGGCACGGTTCGGGCCGGCCGTCTTCCGTCGCTACGAGTGGGAGCTGTCCTACTCGACCGCGCGGTACCTGGACGTGCTGCGCACCTACTCCGGTCATCGGGCGCTGGAGAACGGAGCGCGGGCCGATCTCCTGGGCTGCATCGGGTCTCTGATCGACGAGCGTCACGGTGGCCGGATCAGCAAGCGCTATCTGACCGAGTTGCGGGTCGCGCGTCGTCGTACGTGCTGAAAGGCGCGTGCCGAAAAGCGCGGTGAGGGCGGGTGGCGGGCGACCGGCGCGCCTGGTCGCGCTCACCGGCTGAGACCTTGCGGGAACGCTCCCTCCGCCGTCGGCGAGACGCCGTAGGCGGGCGGCGGTGCCGCCTCGCGGTGACGGCCTCGTCCTGGAGGGGAACGAGGCCGTCGGCGTTCACAGACCTGTGTGGTTACCCCTAGAGGATGCCGATGTTCCCGTAGTCGAGGAGCATCCCGGTCCCGACTCCGTTCCCGATCCCGATCCCGAGTCCGTCCCACGGGTCGGAGGGGGAGGCCGTCGCGTGAGCCGGACCGGCGGCTAGCGCGGGCGCGGCCAGGACGGCGCCGAGAGTGATCAGCCCAGCGGCGATCGTGCTGCGGTTCATCGCGGTCTTCTCCTTTGGGCGAGGGCGGCCCGCCTGCTGCGGACCGCCTCTCCATTGCTGTGCGCACTCATATGACTACCTGGAGAGAGCCGGTTCAACTTTGCGCGGCATCCGGACAACGGTTGAAGTTCGGGGCACTCCCGCAGCTGTCCGGCCTGAGTCGCGAAGGGAAGGGGATTCCGCTATGTATCGAACACGCGTCCCCGTTCGCGCCACCTTCCCGGGGAGGAACCGGTCCGACACCGGAGGGTGCGGGTGGTCCGGCCGCCGGTGCCGTTAGCCGCCCATCTCGTCCCACCGGTCAGAAGACCTGGAGGCCCAACTTTTTTGGGTACGGCCGGCTCAGGTGCGGCGATCCGGAAGAGCGGCCGGGGACGCAACCCGGCGACCAGTTCCATTGGCTTGATCAGGCTCTTGCAGGTGCGCAGAGCCTGCATCTCGTGCCGCGGACGTGCTGTCCAGTCCGCCGCCCACTCACGCGCCTGCTCCAGGCTCAACGGCAGATTCCTTAGAACGTCCACGGCCAGCTGCTCCGGGCTCCACAACGGGTCACCGTTGGGCCCAGGGTCGGTGATGAGCAACGCCCGGAGGTTGAAGCGTCGCGTGTTCACATCCCGCGCGGGACAGCCGGCCCGTTCGAGCCCGTCGAGCGCGGCGAAGGCGACCCGCGCCCAGATCCGTCGGTCCTCGCCTCGACCGCGCTCCTGTGCGTAGAGCAGGTTGGCCTGATACACACCCAGCCACTGGTTGACACGGTCCTCGGTGAACTCGGCACCACCGCCCCCCATGCCACCATCTCCATGCTCTACTGCCCGGCCTCCGGAATGGTAGGTGATAGTAACCCGGGCCGACGACCAGGACCTTGTCGAAACAGGTATAGCGCTCGCGCTCTTCTGCGTCAGGTTGATCGACAGCTCCGGGACGGTACAACTGTGATTTCGAAGCGGTCCCGTAGGACTTTCACCACCCGCTCGGCCGGCATGGAGAACACGTCCGTGCCCAAGGGCCGCTTCTCCCGTCATGACGGTGAAGATGCGGCGTACCCCACAATGAAGGAGATGTCCTCCAGCCTTCTTGTGCGTGCTACCGCGTCTCTTCACGGCCTGGCTTTGGGCGACGCCTTCGGTTCCCAGTTCTTCGTTCCGGCCAATCGACGGGCCTTCTCCGACCGCTTGCTTCCGCCTGCTCCGTGGCAGTGGACCGATGACACCGAGATGGCGTGCTCCGTCTACCGAGTCCTGGCCGACCACGGCACCGTCGACCAGGATCGGCTCGCCGTCGGCTTCGCCACCCGTCACGACTTCGACCGCGGGTACGGCCCGGCCACCAACCGGATGCTCCGTCTCGTCCGCGAGGGCGGTGACTGGCGGACGCTCTCGGCCGAGCTGTTCGACGGCAAGGGGTCGTGGGGCAACGGCGCCGCGATGCGGGTGGCGCCGCTCGGTGCCTGGTTCGCCGATGATCTCGCGCGCGTCATCCACCAGGCCGCCCTGTCGGCGCGGGTCACCCACACCCACCCTGAAGCGGTGGCCGGCGCGATGGCCGTGGCCGTGGCCGCGGCGACGACCGTCACGGAGCCTCGTCTCTCACCAGGTGAGTTCCTGGACAGGGTCAGGGAACACGTGCCCGCGAGCATGGTCCACGACGGCATCGCCGAGGCCAGGAGACTCCTCACCATCGGTGATCCCGACCTCGCCGCCACGATGCTGGGCAACGGGCGGCAGGTCAGCGCGCACGACACGGTGCCCTTCACCCTCTGGGGCGCCGCCCGCGAACGCCAGGACTTCGAAGCGGCCATGTGGACCACCGCGGCGGCAGGTGGTGACATCGACACCACCTGCGCCATCGTCGGCGGCATCATCGCGGCTTCAGGGATCGCCCGTCCGCCTTCGGAGTGGAGAAGGCGATGCGAGCCGCTACCGGAGTGGGCGGATGTCCCACCACTCAGCCGTGAACCGGGCGCTTCAGGCGGTTCTCGGACGTAACACTGGGGGTGACGATCGATCCTGATCCCGTAGGAAGGTGTTGGGAAGAATCAGATCACGCTTGTTGGTGGGGCTCCACTGACTAAGAGCGCCCGGCAGTAGGCGTCACTTCAGGCGCTTGGTCGTGGGGCGGCCGTCCCAGCGGTAGAGCGGGGTCGCGCGGCGGATCAGCATACGCAGCGTGACGATCGCGGCGGACAGGTGGAGGTAGAGGTCCACGACGCGGCTGCGCTTCACGGTGCAGCGCCGCAGCTTGCCGAAGCCGTTCATCCACGCGTGACCGCGTTCGACCACCCAGCGCTTGTCGGCCTGGATCGGGGCGGAGAGGTCCTTGCGGGCAATCTCGCCGGTGAAGCCGAGCTCCGCCAGGGCGGCGCGGGTCTTGTCACTGTCGTAGCCACGGCCCAGATTCACGTTGACCTGCTTGGTTGGCTCGCCGACCTGCTCTTTTGCGGCTTGCAGGGTGGGCGCGAGCAGCGGGGAGTCGTGACGGTCGGCTCCGGCCGCCACGACGCCGAGCGGGACACCGCGCGCCTCGGTGGCCACCGAGCGCTTCAGGCCCTGCCTGCCCCGGTCCGCCGGCGAGCGCCCGGCGACCTCCCCGCCTCAGGGGGCCTTGGTAATGCAGCCGTCCACGGACAGCTCGCCCGGCTCCAGGCCGATCATGCGATCGTACGCTTCCAGGGCGAGCGCGTGAATCCGCTCGGCAATGCCCGGCTGAGACCAGTAGTCGACGCGGCGTCTGATGGTGCGGTCCGAGCAGCCGGGGCCGGCGATCCGTTCGTAACCGGAGCCGTGCACCAGCGCGGCAATCACGTGTTCGAAGGGATCCGGGCGGCCGGGCAGAGACAGCAGCCATTCCTGGGCCAGGTAGTCCAGTCCGGCGCGGTCCAAGCACCGGCGGGCGTGGTCCTCGCCGCCCGGTCCGCTGAGCGGGTGGCCGAAGAGAGTGGCCGGGACAAACCGGCCCAGAGCGCCTTCAACGGGGCGCAGGTAGCCGAGGAGTTCGTTGTCCTCACGGCGGTGGACGGGGATCACAGAGGGTACTCCAGGGGCGGGGCCGTACGGGAGGCGCCGCCAGGAGATGGGACCGGGTGGAAGCGCCGGCTTGCTGGGGGTCTGCAGCCCCCAGCAGGCGGCGACCGGTCAGCTCGGCCGGGCGTCGGCGTAGGCGACCATGGCGCCCCTCTGGTATTCGGCCAGCCCGGCAGCGACCTGGTCGTAGGCCGCGCGCCACTGCGCGTCGTCGACGTAGTTCTGCCCCAGGGCCTTGAACGCGGCCGCGTCCGGTGTCCACATCCGGCAGATGCCCTGGTAATGGGCGTCGACCTCGGCCTGCACCGCGGGGTCGGTCACCGGCGTGGCTGCCTGCAGGAACCCGGCCATACGGACCATCGCCGCGGTCGCCTCACCCTGCAGCCGCTCCATCTCCGTCTCGGTGAGCGTGGCGGCGAACTGCGCCGACTGCTGCGCCTGGTCGGGCCACTGCGTGCGGGCAGGCGACTCGTAGCGGGCGGTGTCGAAGCCGGTGAACAAGTTCTCCGGCCTGCTGATGTTTCCCATGTCGGGTGTCTCCTCGTCCTCTTCCAGTTCCGCGATGGTGCGGGCGACCGTGTGGGCGAGCACGTCGAGGCGGTCCCGCTCGGCCAGCAGCCTGTGCTGGTGCTCGCGCAGCGCGGCCACCTGGTCAACCTGGCGCTCCAGGACCGCTGCGATCTCCCGCAGCCCCAGGCCGAGTTCCCGCATCAGCAGGATCTGCTGCAGCCGCAGCAGTTCAGCCTGCTCGTAGTAGCGATGGCCGTTGCTGCCGATGTACGCGGGAGCAAGCAAGCCGATCTCGTCGTAGTGACGCAGGGTCCGGGACGTCACCCCGGACATCCGGGCCACATCCGCGATCGACCAGGCCATGGCCGCACCTTTCCTCGCCGGGCCGGTCTGTCCGGCCACACAAGCGACCGTAGGAGTTGACGCAACGGAAAGCGCAAGTCGCACTGGACATGCCGCTATCCGTTACACCCGGTGACCGAATCCGTCGGCGTACCCGCCGCTCACACACACCAGACGATCATCGGCAGGCCCCACGAACCACCTACTGCCGGGCGATCTAAGGCTTCACGATCTACGCCATGCCTGTGCCTCGTTTCTCCTCGCCTTCGGCGCCTCGCTTCGAGCCGTGATGAAGACACTGGGGCACAGTCGAATCGGACTGACCGTGAATGAGTCCCCCTTGATCACTCTCCTGACGGGCAAGCGAAGGGCACGCGACGGGCACGGCTGGCACACTCACCGCCAGAGCGTCGGCCTGATATCAACTCGTCCAGAGAATGATCTTTCCGAGAAGGATCGCGCCGAACCAGAAGGTGAACATCATGGTTACTGCCGTGCGTGCCTGCTTACGCTCCTGATCAGTCCGACCTGGCCGCCGTGCTCTTGCGATCAGCGTGATGGCCACGCTTAGTAGAGCAAAGGTCATCGAGATCTCGACAGAGGTCATGACGTGAAGGTATTACGGCCAGAATCCCCTTTCTAGCCGGATCTTCCGGTCTGCCTCGGCAAGCGGGCCAAGGTGGAGCGCCCTACTGGACGGGCGACCTTGGCCCCTGACCCTTGGGCCGCTGGGCTCTGCCTGGACGTGATAGGCGGGAAGATCAGGGATCATCAGGATCTCCACCGAACCTGGAGCGATTCATTGGGAAGGAAGTCCCGGCCGACCGATCGCTCCCAGCCACGTACGGCGATTGACCACAACCAGGCGATCGTGAGGGCGGTACCGGTCGCGGCGATGTGACGCCACCGGGCATAGACGGAACCGAGCTGGAGAGGTGGGGCCATTGGACTTCTCCTGAGGGCTTGCCGGCTCCATAATCACTGCGTGTCCAAGATGCCGGTGTGGTCTAAGTTGGCGCTCGTCCTGATGGTGCTGGCACTGGTGGTCAAGGTCCTCACGTTGACCTTCTGGGCGGGTGGCACCGTACGCGAACTGCTCGACTGGGTGTTCATCGTCATCGGTGTTCTTGCCGTGGCGCCCTACCTGGGAGTCGGTGTGCGGGGGCTGGTCAAAGCACGCAGGCAGGAGTATCCCAAGCCCTTGCCGGGGGAAGCAGTCGATGGACCGCGTAAACGTCTGGTGATGTCCTCGGCCCTCCGGCTTTTTACTGCCCTGATGGGGCTGTTCGCGATTTCCGGGACTCTCAGATCGGTTATCGGGTCGTTCGGCTGGGGCGTGGACGTCCTCGGGTTTCTCCCCGTGATCCTGTTTCTCTCCGCAATGGGGATCTCTGTGGTCACTGTGCTGTGGGCCTCGATGAGGTCGAACACGTAGGGAGCGAGCGGCCGACGCCAGGTCGCAGGTGCCGGAAGAGCCGCGAAACGTTGGGCCACTGGCCGGATGAACCTTTAGGCGGTGGGGCGGCCTACGTACGGTGTGGGGCAGGGCAGGAAGCCGCGCATCGTCTCGCACGGTGGGCAATCGGGAGAAGTCCGCGACCTTCAAGATCAAGGGGCTGGCCGAGAGCTTCCTGTCGCGGCTACGGCAGGCGGCCAAGAACGGTGAGTCCTTCGACCTGGCGAGCGGTCTGCCGACGCCGATGGCCGAGGCGAAGGACGCGCGCACCTGGTACGACTTCGCCGTGGCCTATGTGGGCCGGTCACGGGGTGGACGTGATGCTCAGGGTCTACGCCAAGTGCATCGACGGCCAACGCGAGGTGGCCAACCAGCGCATCCTGGCCGCGCTCACCGTGTGAGATCCCATAGGAACACCATGAGAGCGAAGGGTCCCGGCTCACACCGGGACCCTTCGCCGTGTAGAGATGATCATCGTTCGTGAATGCGGTGGTGCCACCATCCGCCGAAGCGCCATGGGTAGTAACGCGCCCAAGGGGCCGGGATGGTCCGGCGGTAGAACTCCTCGTCCAGCCGCGTCACGATTCGTGAAAGCTCTGCCTTGGCCGGGGATCGAAGACGTCGCAGGGCGTATTCCAGTGTGTTCCGGGCCTCTGCCGGGTCGCAGCAAGGACAGTTCGCTTCGGGCAGATAGAGGTAGCGGCCGGGCTGCCGGAGGAACCGCTCGTATTCGGCGAAGGCACCGACGATGGCTCCAGGTCCTAGACGCTGGAGCTCGATTCGTGCGATGGCCGCACGGGTCCGGCTGGAGAGGCCGGGAATCTGGGGAGCTGGGCGGTAGCGTCGGCGATTCGCCCACACCTGCGCACGGAGGATGCGCGGCCGTCTACGCGGCATCGGCCTTTCGGGTCGTCATGAAGCGCATCGTGCCACACCTCGACATAGCGAACCACCCTGCGACGTGCCCCGGAGGGCTCGGAATCCTTCCACGAGTCTCCGGAGCCGCCGGTCCCACCTGGGAAAACGGAGCCTCGGGCATTCCGCGTATGATCCGCGATCAGTGGCACAGCTGCCTGAGGGGGGCGTACCCCTGGCAAGAAAAAGACCAGGTCAGTGGCTAGATGACCTGGTCTTGACCGCGCACCCTGCAGGATTCGAACCTGCGACCGTCGGATTAGAAGTCAAGGGGACTATCGGAGCCGCTTGCCTCGCTCGCCTGCGAAAACATTGTCATCCTCCGTCTACGCCTCATGGTTTGGGAAGGCATTGGGAATGATCATGGCCGTAGACTATCTGATGAGTTCAAGGTGTGTCGTGAGGCTCTTTAGGTGTTATAGGACGTCAGGTTTTGAAAGTAGAAGCTCACATCTCCTGGAGTTTCGACTAGAGAATCGGAGTCACTTTTGCATCGGGTTTTCCGGAGTCGTCATCGGAATCCTCTATCAAGCGATCTAGCAAACTAGCTTCAGTGATTCGTTCCAGTCGCTCAAAAACAGGAGACTCCACTCTTCCTGCTAACATGGATTCAGCAAGTATATATAGACCTTCGCGACGCTTTCTTAGCGAAGTTGTAAATATTGCGATGATCGGAAGGATAATTAATAGCCAGGCGGGGTGAACGATAATTCCTAGAGATATAGAGAGAAAACCTATGGGTAGAGCGACTCCGGCCCGAAATTGAGCTTCTGCTTGAAGGCGATCATAGACGTTGTATAGTTCAGAGTCGTGGCCGAGTAATCGTGCGGGCACGAGAGGCAAATCCCGCTCTAGGGCCACAATTAGATCGTCTATGACGATTGTTTGTACGTCACTAACAAAGTATTCATCGAACTCTCCGCTCTTATTAAGCATCCGATTGGAGGCGCTCGGGTGGCGCATCTTGCTTCGAATGACGTTCAATTTTTCTCTGGTTTTGTTTTCAAATACCTCTTTGGCGATCGATTCGCGATGAGGCTCTAGTCGCTGCTCAAGAGTTTCGCGCAGCCTTTGGATAACCTCATTTTTATCTACACGCTTTTGAAGTTTTTTTGCCTTCCTCATAAACTTCGTGTGATCTTTAATTCCCCGGAGGCGTCTTTCGTAGCGGACGCTAACGTTAAGGCGATTTTCTATATAGCCGGTCATCCAGTCCGAAAGCGAGATAGATAATATTCCTATTAAGTAGGCAAGGAAGCTGGCTGCGATCCCAATTGCAATTGGGCTGATGTTCTTGCTTAAGGCGTATAGGTCCGAAAGGACATCGGTGGCATGACTTGCGTCTGGTAAATGCCTTCCCCATATGAGCCAAATGAGCGCTGCCCAAAGATAGCCTGCGGCGAGAGGTGCGCGTATTTCGCGAACTCCGGGGAGAAGCTCATTTAGCATTTATCTTCCTATGTCGGATGCCGAGAATTGTAAATCAGCAAGGAGTGTAGGATCACGCTGTTATGGTGAGCTTTGTCCATGGGATATCGGCGGTCTTGATTATCTGGTTTGGGCCGATGAACCGAGAGGTCACCAGAATTCCAGCATCGTGAGCTGCTTGTCCGGCGTGGCTAGCCGAAGCATCTTCGATGAGCCATGGTGTCAGGTGGTCACCGCAGTCGAATGCGTCGACCGCAGTCTTAAGGACACAGCTTTCTGTCGCGATTCCACAGATGTAGATGTCAGTCCATCCGTGGTCACGTACGAGAGCTTCCCCCTCTTCGTTGAAGAAGCTGTACACAGTCTTGTCGACAACGGCCGTCGCCTTGTTCGCGTAGGAAATAAGTTCGGGAACGATGTCCGTCTCAGGCGATCCCATGAGCTTGGACCAATTAAACAGCCGTTCGAAGTTGCTTCCGGCATAGTTGAAGTAACGAGTGAAGACCACGTCACCACCCGCAGCCTGCCAGCGGTCTACCAGGTCCACAATGACCGGAACGACGTGAGCCGACTCTTCCCGAACGAACCCGTTCTGAACATCTACCACGATCAGAACCGCAGAACTATTGAACACGGTCTCACCTTTCGCTGGTTTCTCTAAGGATGTCGATCGCCTGGGACAGGTGGTCGATAAGGCCGCTCGTATCAAGGATCGCGGTACGCATGGACCGATGTTGCCCGGTCTCCTGTGGGCGAGCATTTGTCAGCCTGGAACGGACACCGCGTAGGAAGCGCCAGCCGTACAGCTCAGGCACTTTGGGATCGACTCCTTGTTCTACCTGCCGGTTGATGTACTCGCAGTATGCCCATATCGCTTGAGTGGCCAGTTCCATGGTGACAAGCTCGTCTTCTGCCAGCGCGCGCCGAGGAGCAGTCGGGCAGTACACGACTCCAGACCATGAGGCGTAGCCGATCGAGATGCCTTTGATCCCAAAGGAAACCATTTCCGCTGGTGCATATCCTTCGGACAGCAAGGAACGTTCAACTAGCTCCGCATGAGCAAGTGACGACTCCGTAGCCTCTGAGTCTCTCTCCAGAAGCACTCGCGGCGCACACATGATGCGGAGTGCTGCATCTATTTCATGCCCCTGCCATGATGGCGTATGAAGCCAGTATGTGCTTAGGACATAGGATGCCTCAGTTGAGAATCCAGTTAAGTTGGAAAGATAACGCGAAGCCCATTCCAACTCTCTTTCGTAGGTCCTCCTGCGCCACACGGCCAAGCGTGCGATGTTGGGAAGTTCAAGTTCCTCGGCGACATGGAAGAGAGCGACACCGAACGGCCAAACGTAGAGACAGCTCTCTCCCTCGACGTGCGTTACTTCTGTCGCATGGCATTCGAGGTCGCATCGAGGCGGAGCCTCGGCTACCGCTCCATCGGTGACAAGCGCTTCGACCTGTTTAGCCCCGATGTAAGCGGCAACGAACTTATGGGAACGGACTCCGAACCTTTCGCCATTTACGGCGGAGGTTGGTTCGATTTCCCCGAATAGGTCCTGAGCCGTTGCTTCATAGGCAAGGCAGTACAGCTCAACATAGAGCGGATCTCGACAGACGGCACGGCCCGTTTCGTGACGATAAAGGGCCTTCTCGATCGTTCCGATCTCCGGAACGCTCAGCCCTCGACCTCGGCCAATGCGTTCAAGCTCTCGTGCGGCTCGGTTGCGACTCCACCCCAGGGCCTGCCGTTTGGTGATCAGGACGTTGTTCGGGGTGAGCTGCTTGCCGCCGGCGCGTGCACTCTCTCCGGACATGGGGGGTGTCCCTTCGCGTCTATTCGCGTCGTCTACTGCTTACCAAACGTCACAGCAACTCTTGAGGCATGAAAGAAACCGTCCGGTCAGCCCGAGTTGCCCGGTTCCCGCCGAGTCTCCACAGAGGCCCCGCTGGGGAGTCGCCCAAGGAGAGCCGTCACGGCCTTCTCGGCTGCGGACAGGGCTTCCTGGGTCTGGCGCAACTGACCCCGAACCTCTTCCAGTTCGCCCCGCAGATCTTCCGGAAGCGCGTCAGGCTCTGCCCGGACAACCGTGCCGCTGCCCGGTTGGATCGTCACTCGGCCTTCCGCCTGGAGCAGCCGTACTGCTGCCTGAGCGGTGTTGACCACGACTCCGTGCCTCTCGGCGAGCTGCCGGTAGGAGGGCAGTCGAGTACCGGGGGCGTATCGCCCCTCTGCAATGTCAGTGCGCAGAACAGCGGCGAGCTTCTTGCTCGCATGGCGGTCTGCGTCCCCGCGGGGACTCCGCTTCTCCACGGATCAAGCGTACTCAACCGTCTTACGACAGAAGGCTTGACGAGCCCTCCGCTCTTAATTACTGTCTTGAGACAGATCGAGCGTCTTAAGACACTCATCTCGAAGGGAAGTCACCGATGATCCCGACCGCTAAGCCCCGCCGCCTTCTGCCGTTCGTCCTCCTGGCCTGCCTGGTGGTCTTCGTCGTCCGAGAGCCGGCCAAAGCCGCTGTCGTCACCACGAATGCCTTCAACGGCCTGATGACGGTGGCTGACGCGCTGGTGACCTTCGCCAGTGGTCTTGGCTGACTCTCCCGCCTATGAAAACGGGGCGACCCCTATCCGCCAAGACGCGGGGCCGCCCCTCCACTCCGGTACAAGGAGCACAACCAGCATGACCTACCTGACGTCCCCGGCCAATGCGCACCGGGACCCCTGCCACTGCTGCGGCGGTGGTGGATGGATGACTTCCACCCAGATTTGTGGCGTGTGCGAGGGCACTGGCCAGTGCGGGATGCACCGATGAGCACCCCCGCGATCCCGTTCCCCGCCGCTCACCCCGCCCTGGTCTTGTTCGATGCCGTCACCGATGGTCTGTCGCGCCAGCTGGCCGAGGGCGCGCTGTGCGGGCTGGACCCCGAGCTGCACACCGGCCCGGACACCTTCACCGCCGAGCCTGCCGACGAGCAGGCCGCGCGGGAGCAGGTGGCCCGCGAGGTCTGCGCCGAGTGCCCGGTCCGCCATCTGTGCCGAGACCGCGCGGTGCGCCTGCGCCCCGAGCACGGGGTGTGGGCCGGTCTCACCGCTTCCGAGGTCAACGGCCTGGCCGACCTGCTGGCCACTTTCGGGCTGATCGAGCAGCGGACCGAGGTGGCCTGATCATGAGCCGCTTCCAGTGCATCGACTGCGAGCACGAGCACGGTACCGCCACCAGCTGCCCGCGCTGCCGTAAGCCGCGTGGCCAGGTGGAGCTGTGCCGCTCCCACGGCGCCCGGCACGTCTCCCGCTGCGGCACCTGCCGCACTCTGGCCCGCTCCCACTCCGGTTTCTAGCCCCCACAGGTGAACCTCATGACCAGCAATCTCGCCACCTTCGCCGCGGTGTTCGCGGCCCTGTTCGCCGCCCACTCGGTGGGGGATCACTGGGTGCAGACCCACGGCCAGGCTTGCGCCAAGGGAGCCCCCACCGCCGCCGGACGGCTGGCCTGCATCCGGCACGTGGCCACCCTCACCGCGACCAAGGCCGCCGCCATCGCCGCGCTCGCCCTGGTGACCGGCCTGGCACTGTCCCCGCTGGTGCTGCTGGCCGGACTCGCGGTGGACGCCATCAGCCACTACTGGGCTGATCGGCGGACCACCCTCGCCCGGCTCGCCGACCGGCTCGGCAAGCGCGGTTTCTACGAGCTGGGCGCCCCCCGGCCCGGCACGACGGATGCCCCGCACCTGGGCACCGGCGCCTATGCCCTGGATCAGTCCTGGCACATCGGATGGCTGTTCATCACTGCCCTGATCATCGCCGCCTGACCTGCAACGGAGACGACATGAACGAGAACACCCACACCTACACCCACCCCGACGTGCTGACCATCGGTATCCGCGACGGATGGGCCGACCCGCAGACCGACCCCACCCGCATCGACTGGCCCGCCCGCCAGGCCGCCGCCGCAATCCCCTTCGCCGTGGTGAACGGCCGCCCGGTCAGCCCCGGCGCGCCGACCGGCATCCGCTACGGCCGCAACGAGCTCGGGCACTGGGGAGAGCAGGTCTGCGCCGACGCCATCGTGACCGCCACCGACGAACACGGACACCGCTGGCTGGTCATGGTCGAGCGCGGCGACGGCCACGGCTGGGCACTGCCCGGCGGCACGGTGGACCCCGGAGAGAACCCGGCCGATGCCGCGGCCCGGGAACTGGGCGAAGAGACCGGCCTGTTCCTGGGCGGCGGCGGAAACTTCGATCCCCTCCCGGCCCGTCACGTCCCCGACCCCCGCGCCTCCGATGAGGCATGGATGGTGACCGTACCCGCCTGGGACCACCTGGGGGCCGTTGCCCGCGGCAACCTGCCCCCCGTGACAGGGGCCGACGACGCCGCCCGTGCCGCGTGGGTGCGCGCCAACAGCTACGCCGCCCTGGCTGCCTATCTGGAGGCGACGTATGGCGGGAGGGTGTTCGCCGCGCACGAGGACCTGTTGCGCGACGTCCTCGACCGGCCCGCCCCTGCCGCCTCCGCTCCTGTGCAGGTCCTCATCACCTCCTTCGGCTACGGCCACAGCCCCGCCCCGGACGCCGATGTGACCATCGATGCCCGCCGGAACCTGCGCAACCCCCACCACGATCCCGCCATGCGTCAGCTGACCGGCCTGCACCCCGCCGTTCGCCGGCACGTGCTGAACACCCCCGGTGCCCGCCCCCTGATCTGCCACACCGCCTCGACCGCCCGCGCCCTGGCCGCCCTCGCCTGCCCCGATCGGCCGGTCACGGTCGCCACCGGGTGCGTCGGCGGGCGCCACCGCTCGGTGGCGCTGGCCGAGGAGATCGGCCAGACCCTGCGCACCCAGGGCATCGCGGTCAGCGTCGAGCACCGCGACATCACCAAGCCCGTCATCCAGAAGTAGTCCAAGCGATCAAGGAGTAAGCCGACATGGGCAAGAAGACCGACTTCGCGGTGTACGCGACAAACCGCGATGCGCAGTACACGATGGCCTACAACTGCCAGGTCAGCGGATGCGGCCAGCCGGTCGTGGGCTACAGCGACGACGCCTTTGGCCTGTTCGTGGGAACCTGCGGCAACGGCCACCGCTCGACGGTGATGGCCAGCTGATGAGCCGCATCCGCGCCCGTTTCTGGGACCCGGCCGGTTCCCGGTACGGAATCCCTACCTACCCCTGGCGGATGTCGCCGCCGCACCTGCTGACCCGCCGCCAGCTGACCGCCGCCGGGCTGCGGCCCGGCGGGCAGGGCGTGCA